>CAZSMW010000224.1:0-5062 GCA_964607985.1 uncultured Eubacteriales bacterium | reverse complement strand
GCGAAAAAAAAGTTCGACGCGCCAGCGGAGTTTGTAGAGGTGAGCGATCGTCAGCGCAGGCTGAAGAAAGTTGTTGGTCAGAAAAGTGAAGTGACGATCGTTCTCTCGATCGAAAAAACGGACCCGCCGCAAAGGCTCGGGATATTCCACTTTAGATTTGGGACCGGTCAGGACGATGGTTTGGTCGGAAGTCAAGTCCATGGTTTTATCGACGGATCGAGACTTGATCCGTCGCGATTGAAGATTCGATTTGGCTCTGATGATGAAAAACACGCGGTGCTGATGAAGAGTGTAAAGCCGGTCGAAGTCCAGATAGCCACGATCCATAATGTAAAAAGCTCCGGCCTCGAGGGGCAGCTCGTCGAGGATTCGAACATCGTGCGTTTTCCCATCCGTCATATGGATAAAAGTGGGGATCGATCCTCTCAGATCGAGAAGGGTATGGAGTTTGATAGCCCCCTTGCGTTGGCGAAACTTGGCCCAGGGAAAGAGCGACAGGCACAAGTCGACCGTCGTAGAATCGAAGGCGAAGATTGTTTCCTTGAGCCTCAAGCCGATATCTTCGTCGCGGTAAATTCGCCGGGCTTCGGTGATGAGCACCTGCGCGAAATCGGCATAGATCCGCCAATCCCGGGTTTCGTTGGCGTTGGCCAAGTTGCATCGAGAGACACGGCCACGGATGCCCATGTGATAAAGCCGCTTTTTCATGGTCAGAAGGCAAGCCTCGATATCGCGGAGGCTTTCCCGGTAAGTCAGTTGGGCGAAAGCCAGGCAAAGGAATTGATCGAGACAGAAGAAGCGCTTGATTTTGTAGTCGCCACGGTAACGCCGCACGCATTTTCGGAATTCGTGCATCGGCAGAAAGGTCATGACCTGGGCGAAGACGGTAGACGGGGTGTTCATCGGTCGCTCCTTGGAGTGCGAAAGAGCGCCGATTATACAAAATCGCGTTCAAATCGATTACGACTGAAATGTTCTTTATTTTATTCATTATGTGCGTAATGGAGGATTTTTTGTTTTCAACGTTGGGACACTACTGATTTGCTGTATATAATCTTCCCGTCCAAAATTGTCATTAACACTTCTGTGTTGAGTATCTGCTCTTCATCTATTTTCATAATATCCTGATCGAGCACGACGATATCAGCCAGCTTGCCGACTTTTATGCTGCCTTTAGCGTCTTCCTCAAAAGCAGCATAAGCCGCATCAAGGGTAAGCATTCGCAAAGCTTCTTCCCTGGTGATTTTCTCCAGTCCATACCATTCTTGGGGTACGCCATAAGGACTTTTCCTCGTTACGGCGGCATAAAAACTGAAAAAGGGGTTGCCGGTATCAGAAGCCGGGGAATCTGTTCCTCCGGCGACGACCACCCCCGCATCCAGGAGCTGTCTGAAAATAAGAACACCCTTGATCCTCTGGGGCCCCAATCGATCCTCGGCCCATCGCCCGTATTCTCCCATGAAAATCGGCTGCATGGAAGCTATCACTTTCATCTCTTTGAATCTGGGCAAATCCGGCTTCTGGACTACGGATGCGTGTTCAATCCTGAATCGGTGATTCTCAACAGGGTTTTCTTCCAGCGCTCTTTGATAGAGGTCCAACATGATATGAAGAGCCTTGTCTCCGATGGCATGCGCACAGACCTGAAATCCCCTTTCCAGAGAATTCCTGATTATGGAATAAGCCTCTTCTTCCTTCATCATCTGCAGGCCTGATGTATCGGGCGAATCAGAATAGGGTTCAAAGAGCAAGGCCCCTCGAGAACCCAATGCCCCATCGATGAGCAATTTAACGCTTCTCGCTGTAAGGAAATTATCAATCCGGGGGCCTTGACCGAGAGCTTCGGAAAAAGCATCACTGTCCGCGCTGATCATGGCATAGACTCTGACCGTGAGCTCGCCTTTTTGCCTGAGTTGTTCATAGACCTGCAAAGATTCCTTGTCCGCTCCGGCATCGTGGATCCCGGTGACCCCCCACTTTCTAAACTGCTCCATTGCCAGCTTGATATAAGTTTCTTTGCGCTCCAGCCCTTCGCCGGACCTCTCTCTTTCCATAAAGGCCATTGCTTTATCTATAAGTATCCCGGTAGGCTCTCCCCGGGCATTTCGCAATATTCGTCCGCCTTCCGGATCCTTGGTCTTCTTATCGATATTGGATATTCGTAAAGCCAGGCTATTATACCAGCCTGAATGACCATCTATTCGAGATAGAGCTGCCGGATTATCAGGAGCTGCCGCATCTAATTCATATCTCGTAGGGAATTCCTTTTCCTTCCAGAAGCCCTGGTCCCATCCCTCCGCCTCAATCCAGTCTCCTGTCTTTGATTCTTTAGCTTTGCGGGCCACCTTTTCCAGGATCTGCTCCTTGCTAAGCCCTTTTAAATCCAGAACGGTCAGAGCGCGGCCGGCGCCAAACGGATGAACGTGCGCGTCGATCAGGCCGGGGATAACGGACTTCTGCTCCAGGTCAACAATCCTTGTCTTTTCTCCGATAAGAGGCTTAACGTCTTTGTCATTGCCCACACGGATAATATGGTTTCCCAATATGGCCACGGCTTGGGCATGAGGGAGATGAGTGTCCATCGTGACAATATTTCCATTCCATAAAACAATGTCAGCTTTTATTTCGGGGGCTTTTTGATGGCAACAAACGATGATCGAAAGAAATGCTAAGGTAACGGCGTAAGGGATAGACTTAACTCTTGTAGACATATGACCTCCTCGTATCGCCAAGTCGTGTCCCTTGTGAATGCTTATTCGTCAGACTCTTCTTTGAGCTCGGCAATCTTATTTTCTGTCGATAATATATCGCCGGCCGGGCGGCGATGTCAATCGCCGCCATAAGCGGCGGCGGGGCGGAGTTTTCCGGCCCGCGGACTGGGTCAAGGCAGACGGCAACAAGGCCCGCGCAGGGATCGCCATTTGAGTTGACTATCCGCCGCATTCTTGCTAATCTCAAGGTCAGCAAAAAAACAAGCAAGGGCGGTAAGGCCTGTGAATTGCTCCCGGTGCGGCTTCGAAAATGCCTCCGGCACGCGTTTCTGCGGCCGGTGCGGAGCCCCTTTCCGCTCAGAAGGCGGTCCACAGGCCTCGACCGAAGCCCTGCTCGTGCCGATCCGTGAGCTTGCGACCGGGACGACCTTCGCCCGCCGTTACCAGGTCATCGAGGAGCTGGGCAAGGGCGGCATGGGGCGCGTCTACAAGGTTTTCGACACGGAAGTCCGGGAGAAGCTCGCCCTCAAGCTCCTCAATCCCGACATCGCCTCGGACGAGCAGACGGTCGAGCGCTTCAGGAGCGAGCTGAGGCTGGCCCGGGCCGTCTCCCACCGCCACATCTGCCGGATGCACGACCTCGGTCGCGAAGAAGAGACCGGAACCTACTTCATCACGATGGAATACGTACCGGGCGAGGACCTCAAGAGTCTCATCCACAGCATAGGGGCCCTGCCCGTCGGCAAGGCCGTCGCCATCGCCCGGCAGGCCGCCGAGGGGCTGGCCGAAGCCCACCGCCTGGGCGTCGTCCACCGCGACCTCAAGCCCCAGAACATCATGATCGACCGCGATGGCTGCGCCCGGGTCATGGACTTTGGGATCGCCCGCTCGGTCAAAACCAAGGGCATAACGGGCGCCGGCGTGATTATCGGGACTCCCGAGTACATGTCGCCCGAGCAGGTGGACGGGAAGGAAGCCGACGCACGTTCGGACATCTACTCGCTGGGCGTCGTCCTCTTCGAGATGCTGACGGGACGCCTCCCGTTCGAAGGCGACACCCCGCTCAGCATTGCCGTCAAGCAGAAAAGCGAGCTACCGCCGGACCCGCGGACGTTCAACGCCCAGATTCCGGAAGACCTCCGGCGGCTCGTCCTGAAATGCCTGGAAAAGACCAGGGACAAGCGGTTTCAGAGCGCGGACACCCTGCTGACAGAGCTTGCCCGGATCGAAAAAACTCTGCCGGCGACGACGCATGCCCTTCCGCTCCGCAAACCCCAGACCTCGAAGGAAATCACAGTCAGGCTGCCGTCGAAGAAGATCTGGATCCCGGCGGCCGGATTGCTTCTCGCCCTCGCCGCTTTTCTTGTCTGGCAATTAATTCCGGAGGGCGAAGGCCAGAAGCGCACGGTCGCCGTCCTCGGCTTCAAGAACCAGACCGGGGACCCCGGCCTCGACTACCTTCGGGAGACCATCCCCAACCTCCTCATCACCAGCCTCGAGCAATCGAAACACCTGCGGGTTGCGTCCTGGCAGAGGCTGAAGGACCTTTTCCGTCAGGCCGGCCAGGACGCAGACGCCGTTTACGACGAGGAGGCCGGCTTCGAAGTCTGCCGCGGGCAAGGCATCGAGGCGGTCGTCGTCGGATTCTTCAGCAAGGCGGGGGAGACCTTCGTCTCGGACATCAAGGTGCTGGACGCCGGCACGCGGGAAGTCCTGAAAAGCGCCTCCGCCAGGGGCGAAGGGATTAACAGCATCCTGAGGACTCAGGTCGACGAGATCAGCCGGGCCGTATCCCGCGGGATTGGCCGCCCGATCCTCAAGATCGAGATGCCTCAAGCGAAGGTCATGGACCTGACGACGACCTCCATGGAGGCTTACAACTATTTCCTCCGGGGCCGGGACGACGTTGAGAATCTTGTCGCATCCGACGCCAAGAAATTCCTGGCCAAGTCCATCGCGCTGGACCCGCGTTTTGCCGTGGCCTATCTCTACCTTGCCCACGCCGAGGCGGAGCTTCGGGACCAGAGGGCCCGGGACGAAGCCTTGAAAAATGCCAGGGAATACTCCGCCAGGGCGACGGAAAAAGAGCGGCTTTACATCGAAGCGGAGTACGCCGCCTTGATCGAGATGGATACGGGAAAAAAGAACCGGCTCCTGCGGGAGTTGACGGAGAAATATCCCCAGGAAAAGCACGCTCATTATGAACTGGGGCAATACTATAGAAACGATAATAGGAATTCCGAGGCCATTCAGGAGTTTGAGAAGGCCATCGCCCTTGACCCCGACTTCGGGCCCGCCTTCAATGAGCTGGGATATGCCCATGTCTCGACCGGGGAATTTGAAAAAGCGGA
>CAZSMW010000223.1:0-5553 GCA_964607985.1 uncultured Eubacteriales bacterium | reverse complement strand
AGGAGGTCCGAAGCCTGGAAAAGACCGCCGCCCAGGACGATGATCTCCGGGTTCAGGATACTGACGATGTTGGCGATGCCCATGGCCAAGTAAGCAACCGTATCGTTGATGATCGTCCGGGCCACGGGGTCGTTCTTCCTGGCGGCTTCGGCCACGATCGCAGCCGTGATCTTGGTCGGGTCCCCTCCGGCAAGGTCCCTCATCAGGGACGACCGTCCCTCCGCGAGAAGGCGGGCCGCCTTCCGGCCCACCGAATTCCCCGACGCCTCGGCCTCGAAACAGCCCATGGCGGCGTATTCATCCTTGAAGTCCGGGTCGAGGGCAAACCAGCCCACAGCGCCGGCGATGTCCGCGCTGCCGTGGACAACCCGTCCCTCCGCGAGGATGCCGGCCCCGATGCCGGTCCCGACAGCTAGGAAGACAGCGTCCCGCATCCCCTTTGCCGCCCCGCGCCATTGCTCTCCCATGACATAAGCGCTGCGGTCGCTTTCAATGACGAGCCGCGGAACAGAAACTCCCGAGATGCGCGCCTCCGGCCCATCTTCACGCTCGGCCCGAACGTATGCCTGTTTGATCCTCTCGCCGAGCGGATAGTGGTCCCAGCCGGGAATGTTCGGGGCCCAGACAAGCCCCGTCTTCCGGTAAACGACTCCGGGGACGCACAGGGCGGCCGCCAAGAGCCGGCCTTCCTTCCGCTCTGCAAGACTATCCAGGTCCCGAAGGATCTCAGCGATCTGGGCGGCGGCCCCGTCCCCCCCGGCCTTATCGATGGAGACCTTGGTCTTGCCGGTGACCTCCCCTTTTTGAGTGAAGAGGGCGGAAGAGATCTTCGTGCCGCCGACGTCGATCCCCGCGCAATAAACTGCCGCAATATTCGTGCTCACGCAGCTTCCTCCAAATCAGGGACCCGGATCTCTTGGTCTTGGTCAAGCCCGCAGACGCCTACCTCCGGGACACGTCTCCGTCCTGTTTGACCAGGACGACCCAGGCCTCGCCGGGCTCCAGGGTTTTTTCGAAGACAAGCCTATCCTTCTCTATGAGGAACGGGACGTCCTTTTTCGTTTCGATCTCCCGGGCCAGGAATTTCTTCCCGGCGACAAGCAATCCCAGTTTCGTGGACGTCTTCTTTTCTCCCCGGTTGAAGCCGAAGAGGATTTGATACCCGTCCCCTTCAAGCACCCGGGCCTCGACGAGCGCACCCGGTTCCGCGGCGGCGACCTCGACGGGCCGGGCGATCTTGAGCCATTCCGCCAGGCCGGTGTAGAAATTGCCGTTCGTCGGGTTCCCGAAATGAAAATATGCGGAACCGGGAAAAGACCCGACGATGAGGGCCTTGCCCTTGCCGTAAGTCGAATAGACCATGGCCGGCCTGCCGCTCTCGAACTCGGCCAGGACCCGGCTCGTCTTGTTCAAGAGTTCGAAGCTCTCTTCGAAGAAGAGGGCATCGAGCTTGTCCCCCGCCTTGAGCAGCGGAATGGATTCGTGGCCGGCCGTGACCTTGATGACGGCGGTCTTGGCGATGGGCATGACGACATCCTCGCGGCAGCCGAGGACCTCGTGGAGCCCGGCGCCCGGGATGACCGGGCTGGAGAATCCCTTCTCGTCAACCCACCCGCAGCGGGCCTCGCTGACCAGGGTCCCGCCGTCCCTTACATAATCGATGAGCTTCCGGACGTGGGGCTGGGACATCATCACCGGATAAGGGGCGATGATCAGCTTGTATTGGGCCGCCCGGGGAGCGCCGAGGTCGTTCACGTGGAGAAAATCAACGAGGATGTTCTTCTCGAAAAAGGCCTTGTGAATGCCCTGGAGCGATTCGCTGAGATTGTTGGCGCCCACCGTCTGGCCTTCGCCGGTGAACGTCTGCTGGCCGCCGACCATGTGGGAAAGCGGGTTGTAGAGGATGGCGATCTCCGCCTTCGCCGGAAGGGCCCCCAGGAAGAGGTCCTTGTTCTCTGTGATCGTCCGGGCGATCCTGCCCGCCTCGACGGCCCTCTCCGTAACCTTGCCGTCCAGCTCGATCAGACCGTAGCCGCCGGCCTCGTAGCCGGTGCTCATCGGATAGTAGGCGTATATGTTAATCGCCCTGGTCCCGTACGCGACGGTCGTCCACATCCAATCGCGGAGGTCCGCCCCGACCACGGGATAGCTCATCTTCATGCCGAAGACGCCGTAACCCGCCTGGAGCTCGCCGATATAGAACCCCTTGTTGCCGATCCCCATGGACCTGACAAAATCCAGCCCCGAGGATCGGAAGAAGGGCGACCAGGGTTTGATCGTCCAGGCATGCTTGGGGTAGATCGAAGAACCGTAGAAGTCCACGCTGTCGGACATTTTGCGGTCGTCGGGCGTCCCCGACCAGTCCGGCCGGCTGAAGATGCCGGGCCCGGCCGAATGACTGGTGACGACGGTGTCGGGAAGGACGGCCTTGACAGCGGCCGCTTTGAGGGCCAGGTCCTCGGCCAGCTTGTCGGTGATGAATTCCTTCCAGTCGATGTAATCCGTGAAGGTCAGGATCGTCCCGTAGCGCGGCGGCTCGAGCTCATCCCATGACCTGAGGGTGCGGTACCAGGCCTTGTTCAGGGCTTTCAGGGTCTCGTACTTCTTCTTAAGCCACTCCCGGAAACGGGCTTGTGTCGAGGGGCAGTAACAGAACTGGACGTAGCGGAGATCGCCGACATAATAGACCTCGGCCCAGTTGATGATGTGGGGCTCGCTCCACAAGTCCCATCCATAGAAAGCAGGTTTATCCTTGACGGCCCTGGCCGCTTCCGTGAAGAACTTGAGGATCTTGCCGCGGACCCCCGGATGGTCGAAGCAGAAGCCGGGCGAGGCCTGGGATTCGACGGCGACCCCGTTGGAGGAAACGAACTTGGAGTCCGGGTGCTCGGTCCCGACCCAATCGGGGGCGGAATCGATATAAACCTGGAGGACAACCTTGAGGCCCATTTCATTCGCCAGGTCGCAGACGGTCCTCAGGGCGCTGAAGTCGTACTTGCCCTCTTCCTTCTCGCAAGCCGTCCATTCGATCCAGGGTCGGACGGTATTGAAGCCCAGGCTCTTGATTTGTTCGAGGTCCTTGCGCCAGACGGCCGGCGACTGGGGTGTCACGGCTTCGAGCATGGGGGCCCGGGCCTTGCCGCCGGCGTACCAGACCGAAACTAGGAAATGGCCTTTCGTCTTGTCCGTGGGAAAGCCCGGTGAGGCGGCCAGGATCGCAAAGATAAAGATCGCGAGCACGAGGCCCGTCCCCGAGCAGTTCTTCCTGCCGGTCATTCGCATGGTCCCTCTCCTTCTTCGGATTCTATTTCACGCGACATCGCGCATGGCGTCACCTGCGGAGTTTGTTTTTATGGACATCATGGCTCGACACTCCTCTCTTTGTATATATGATATCCGTCCGTTTCCGTCAACGCGATCTAAATAAACGGCCTTGTCGAGGCTAAGACCCTGGAATGGCCGGCGTTTCTCAAATACGGGCCGGCTCGCGCGCGCAGTCGCGCGATCATGCGGGTTTGGGCGCCGTCACGGGGGAGGTCCTCAGCCGTTCGTTGATGACCCTGAAGACGGGGGCGGCTCAGCGTGGACCAGGACGCTTTCCAGGGCGGGGACCGTATTCTTGAGGCGCTCCTCGATGCGCGAAGAGACCTCGTGGACCTGGACGATGGAGAGCCCTTCATCGAATGTGCAGTGGAGGGCGACCTGATACTTGAATCCGCGGCGGCGGACCGTGACGTCGTGACAGCTCGACTCCCCGGCGATCTCATCCGTGATCTTCCGGATGGTTTCCACCAGCCGGCTTTCCTGGGCCGTGACATCATCGTCCTGGCCGATACCGGTCCCGCGTGACTCGATGTGGGTATTGATTCGGGCGATCCGGGGCTGGTCGGCCAGCAGGTCCCGTTCGATGTGGTTGGCCATCTCGTGGGCCTGTTGGAGCGATAAGTGATCATCGACCTCCATGTGGAGGTCCACGTAGAGTCGGCCCCGGTCGTTATGGACGCTGATGTTGTGAACCGCCATCTGGTTCCGCTCGGCTACGGTCCGGATGCGTCGAGCGATGGACTCACGCTCGCCCTCGTGGGGATCGGTGTGGATGACGACGTCGGCGCCCGGGGAGATTTGCTGGATCCGGGCCTCGGCGGCGTCAGCGATGTTGTGGGTCCGCTCGAAGGACAGGTTGCGGTCGACCTCGACGGTCATGTCCACAAAGACGCGGGGCCCAGAGCGCCGGACGCGGACATGGCCGACACTCATCACGCCCTCAACCCCGTCGGCGGCTTCGCTGATTTTCTGGGTCAGGCCGTCGGGTGCCGAGTCGAGGAGGACGGCGATGGTCCTCTTCCCGAGTTTGTAGCTCACGAAGATGACGATGAACGCCACTCCCAGCGCGGCCAGAGCGTCCGCCTTGGCCAGGACCTTGGAATATTCCGGCAGAACGTTCCGCCCCAACCAGACCAGGGCAAGTCCTCCGATGACCACGGAGGAGCTCCAGATGTCCGTGTGGAAGTGGAGGGCATCCGCTTCGAGGGCCTGACTGCGATGTTGGCGGGCAGCCCTGTAAAGCATCCGGGAGCGGTTGACATCGATCACGATGGAGACGGCCATGACGAGGAAGGCCCAGAAGCTTGTCTGGACATCCTGGGAGTGAAAGAAAAGGCGCCGGACGGCCTCATAGATCATCCAGGCACAGGTGGCGAAGAGGAGGACGGTCTCGATAAGGGCCGAGAAGTTCTCGACCTTGCCGTGGCCGTAGGGATGTTCGTGATCGGCGGGTTTGTCGGAGAAATGGACCGCCAGGAAGGTGACGACGGCGGCCACGAGGTCCAGGCCGGAGTGGGCGGCCTCGGCCAGGATGCCGAGGCTTCCTGTCATGATGCCCACGACGAGCTTTATGCCCGTCAGGAAAACCGCC
This sequence comes from uncultured Eubacteriales bacterium, assembly GCA_964607985.1. Lineage (GTDB taxonomy): Bacteria > Acidobacteriota > Aminicenantia > Aminicenantales > Saccharicenantaceae > JALHVH01. The sequence goes on along the minus strand of CAZSMW010000223.1, from coordinate 638 downwards.
GCGATGACGGAGTTGGCGGCCGCTGACTTCTTGTCGATGCCGCCCACAACCGGTCCCGATGTCCCCTGCGCGTCCATGATTGCTCCCGCGTTCAAAATGTCCATTTATTTTAGCACAGCACCCGTGGGAAAACAAAAAGATGCCGCCCAGTAAGAATTTGGCGCTTATTGATTCAATCACAAGAAAAGAGATGCTTCCCCGGCCGGCCGCTATGGGTCTCAATGCACATGTGCGGCGTGCGGACGCGTTTGACTCCAAGCCCGGCGTCGCATAAAATTCCCCGTTGAGTGACATCATGGAGGCGCCAAAGATGAGCAAAAAGGACTCCGGAAAAGCCGGGGACTCGCTCCGGTCCCTGCCGAACATCGGCAAGGTCATGGAGGAAAAACTCAAGCAGATCGGCATCACGTCCCGGAAGGAATTCCTTAAGCGCGATCCTTACAAGGTCTTCGACGAGCTTAAGGAGAAGGTCGACCCGGCTCTATGCCGATGCGCCCTGGCCTCGGTCGTAGGCGCTAAAAAGGGAGCGCCCTGGCACAGGATCACCAAGAACACCGCCCGGGAATACGAGAAACGCCACCCGTTGCACAAGTGGGGGCCTTGCTGAGTGCCGCCGAGGTGACCGGCGGTCACGACGT
>CAZSMW010000222.1:0-12362 GCA_964607985.1 uncultured Eubacteriales bacterium | reverse complement strand
CGTCCTTCTCGGCTCCTCAGGCCCAAGACTCCAGGCTAATCTAATGAGCTGAAGGAAACCCATCCTCGGAGCCTTGGGCCGTCGGAGGCCTGCGGCTTCCCTCGTCGGACACTCGTCTCAGGCTGATCTCCGCATGGTCGCTGCAGCCCTTCCCCATGCCCTCCCATCACGGCCCTCGAAGGCCGTTTCGGTCTCATTCCATCTTATTGTTCAGCGACCCGCAACAAACGTAAGAGAACCATTTAACCTGACTTATTCATAAAATGCCGACGCGTTGTTTAACTCAAGCGATATCTGCAATATCTCTGATAAACCGATTTATCATTCGGTTTCCGAAAGTTCATCTCAAAAAAACCGGCATTTTTACCCTCGGGGCGAGCCGATCCGGCCGCATCTGCTTTGTTACGAAGGGTTCGCAGTACCGGGAGTACAGCTTCACCCTCCGCGCCTCGCATCTGCAGCCGCCTCGACTCGTGAATATGCCAGGTTAATTTAGTCGGTCAGGCAGGTTAAATTAGGCTTGGGCGATCGTGATCGCCCGGACTTCCTTGGCTCCGGCGGCGAGCAGGGTCCGGCTACACTCCTTGAGGGTGGAGCCGGTTGTATAAACGTCGTCGGCGAGCAGGAGGACCTTCCCCCGGACCTTGTTGTCCCGCCTGACGAGATAAGCGCCGCGAACGTTCTCAGCCCTGTCGCCGGCTTCCAGGGAGGTTTGTGGCGGGACGTTCCTGACCTTGATCAGCGCTCCGTCACCAAGGTCCAATCCCTTGAGCTTGGCCAGTTCTTCCGCGAAGACCTGCGCCTGGTTGAAGCCGCGCTCGCGTTTTCTTAGGGGGTGCAGGGGAACCGGGACCAGGGCATCGATGCCCCGCCAGAGCCCTTCGTCCCCGCCGACGGCTTGGAAGGCGAAGCCGGCCAGTCCTTTTCCAAGGACGGAAAACCGACGGTACTTAAAGAGCAGAACCAGGTCCTTCAAGGTCCCGTCATACCTGCCGCAGGAGCGGTGGAAGGAGAACGGCGGCCTGCGATCGACGCACCTCCGGCAGAGGTGGGACTCTCCGGCGCCCTCATAGAACTTCCCGCAGACGGGGCAGATAGAGGACAAGCAGGGTCGGACCTTCCCCCAGCAATCCGTACAAACGACTCGCTCTCCCGGCTTGTCGAGGAGCCCCTCGCAGAGCCGGCAGAATGAGGGGAAGAAAACGAGTTCAACGAGCTTGGCCCAGGAACCGGGCGTCCGGAAAAGAGGAAGAGACACTGAGATCAGGATTCTTTCTCGGCCTTCTCCTGGCAGTTGATGCAGTATGGGGTCCAAGGAAGGGCATCCAGTCTCTTCCGGCTGATCGCCTGGCTGCACAGCTGGCAGAGTCCGAAGTCGTCCTTGTCCAGTCTCCGAAGGGCTTCGTCGATCAGCATCAGCTGGTCTCGTTCCGTATCTGAGAGGCTCAGAAGGAATTCCTTTGTGTAGGAGCTCTCGGCCTTGTCCACCACGTCCTGGGCAATGTTGATCTCGACCTCTTTGCTCTCATTGATGAACTCGCTGAGCTTGCGGATGATCATCTCTTTCCTTTCCATCATCATCTTCCTGAATTCCTTCTTCTCTTTCTTGGCCATTTTTTTAGTCACTCTTCGACCCCCTCACTTCGCGTAATGTTTGCCCTTCACGATGGTCAAGGAACGATAGACCTGCTCCAACAGGACGACCCTGGCGAGCTCGTGCGAGAATGTCATCCTCGATAGAGAAAGGCGGAGGTCCGCCAACTCCAGAATCCTGCCGGCCAACCCCAGGAACCCCCCGACGACAAAAGCCAGGCTTCGGCAGGGCCCGAGCTGACGTTTCTCCAGAAAGCGAGCGAATTCCTCCGAGCTCATCTCTTTTCCATCATCGACGAGGCAGATAATATAATCATTGTCCAAGTTCTTTTCAAGTCCCTGGGCCTCGATCTCCTTGATCTTTTCGGCGGCCCGCTCGTCCATTCCCCGGGCCTCCCGCGTTTCGATGACCCGGCAGGCCGCCATAGGCCGGATTCTGTCAAGGTAGAACTCCTGCAGGGATCTCAGCGCAGGCGTTCGGGTCCTTCCGGGCCATACGAATTTCAGGTCCATGGGCGAAATGGTTCATACAAAATAATGATTTGAAGATGAAAAGTCAAGGACTAATATTGGACCCGGGGGGCGTCCCCCCACAGTTTGTCCAGGGAGTAGTAGTCCCTGGTGTTCCGGGTGAAGACGTGAACGAGGAAGAAGCCGTAGTCCATGAGGATCCACTCCGCGTTTTCCTTGCCTTCCACGCCTAAAGGCTGGACCCCCGTTCTCTTGAGATCCTCTTCGACGCCAGTATAAAGGGCTATGTTCTGGCGGGAGGAGTTGCCGTGCAGGATGACGAAGAAATCCGTGAACGAAGCGACGTCCCTCAGATCCAGGACGCAGATCTCCTCGCCCTTCCTTGCCTGGGCGGCCTTCACGGCCAGCCGGACCTCGGCGGGAAGGTTTCTCTTGGTGAATTTCCGGATGTTCTCTTTGGTCATTGTCCTCTATGTTCCTCGATAAAGATGACGCGAACGGATGTAGTCCCCGACGGCGTCCGGGACCAGCCCCTTGATCGTTTCGCCCGTCCCGATCCTTCTTCGGACCTCCGTCGAAGAGATGTCCAGCGCCAGGATGGGCAGGGAAAAGATGCGGTGGACCTGGAAGCGGTCTTCGCCGATCTTTTCAGTTTCCGATACGTGATGGACCTTTTCCCCGAGGGAACCTCCCAGGACCCGGTCAGCCTGATCTAGGCGGTAGCCAGGCCTGGTCATGACGATGAACAGGCATTCCTCGAGGACCCGTTCATGATCCCGCCATGTCTCGATCTCGAGAAAAGCGTCCATGCCCAGGATGAAGAAGATCCAAGCTCCAGGATAGATCCGTTTGACTTTCTCCAAAGTGATGATGGAATAGGACTTCTCGCGGGCGTCGACCTCGATGGACGAGGCAGCGAACCGGGGCTCCTCCCGGCAGGCCAGATCCACCATCCTGAGCCGGTCGCGAGCAGGGGCGATCCCAGCCCTTTCCTTATGCGGCGGGATGAAGGACGGGATAAAAAGAACCTTGTCCAGGGAGAACCGCTCAAGGACCTCTCCGGCCGCGCGGATATGGCCGCAATGGACGGGATCAAAAGTCCCGCCGAAAAGGCCCACCCGCTCTTTCATTTCCTGTCATCCTCCGCTTTCGCTTCCGCCTCGCGCACAGCCCGGGCCATGCCGACCACCAGCTCTTTCAACCCTTTCCCCGTTAGGGCGGAGATCGAGGTGAAGGGAACACCCTTTTCTTTGGCCAATCTCTTGATGCGCTCAAGCCGGGCCTTCCTCCCGCCTAGGAGATCGATTTTGTTGGCCGCCAGGATCTGGGTCTTGGCAGCGAGAACGGGGCTGAAAGCCGCCAGCTCGGCCATGATCACCTCATAATCCCGAACCGGATCGCGGCCCGTCAAGGGGGAAACGTCGATCAGGTGGACGAGGATCTTGGTCCTTTCGACGTGCTTGAGGAAGCGTGTTCCCAAGCCATGGCCGAGGTGGGCCCCCTCGATCAGCCCGGGGATGTCCGCGACGACGAGGCTTGCGGACTCGCCGAGATCGACAACACCCAGGTTCGGAGTGAGGGTCGTGAAGGCGTAATCCGCGATGACCGGCCTGGCCGCGGAAATTCGGGAGATCAGGGTTGACTTGCCCGCATTGGGGAAACCTATCAGGCCCGCATCGGCGATGATCTTCAGCTCGAGAAGGAGTTCTTTTTCTTCGCCCGGCCGACCCGGCTCGAACTCACGCGGGGTCTGGTGCGTCGAGGTCGCATAAGACGCGTTGCCCCGGCCGCCTTTTCCGCCTTTCGCCGCAAGAAACATTTCGCCGGGTTTCAGGAAATCGTGAAGGATATCATCCCGCCCCTTCTCCTTGACCAACGTCCCGACCGGGACGGTCAGGGTGACGGCCTCCCCCCGCTTTCCCTGCCGGTTGCTTCCCTCTCCGGGCCGTCCATTCTTGGCCTTCGTGATCGGATGAAATCGGAAATAGGATAGAGAGTTCAGGTTCGTGCCGGAGACCAGATAGATGCTTCCCCCGTCGCCTCCATGTCCCCCGTCCGGGCCGCCCTTGGGCACCCGAGATTCCCGGCGAAAGCTGACGCAACCGTTGCCGCCCCTGCCCGCCCTGATAACGACGTGGACCTGATCGATGAACAACGGAGTCTTAACCCTCCGGAACGCCGGCGCGCAAGGATCCCATCAGGCGGGAATGACGGCGACGACCTTGCCCCTTTTTCCACGGTCCTCGAACTTGACGATACCCGTGACCCTGGCGTATAGGGTGTCATCCCTCCCGATCCCGACGTTGAGACCGGGTTTGATGGGCGTGCCCCTCTGGCGGACGATGATCGACCCGGCATTGACGTGCTGGCCGCCGAAGCGTTTGACCCCGAGCCTCTTGGGCTGACTGTCTCTTCCGTTGCGGGCCGCGCCGCCTGCTTTTTTATGGGCCATGACTTACTCCTTCACTTTCTTCTTCGGCTTCGCGGTCGGCTTGGCCTCCGTCTTTTTTTTGGAATCGGCCTTCGGTTTGGCGGCCTTCTTGACAGCCGGTTTCGGCGCTTTCTTCGCGGGGGTTTCAACCTTCGGCGCTGCCGGCCGGACCGGAAGCGCTTCGACCCTCAGCTCATCCTCAGGGACAAGCTTCGTGTCCGGATAAATCTTTTCGATCCGGACCTTCGTCAGCTCTTGGCGATGGCCTTTCGTCCGCCGGTATTGCTTCCTTCTCTTCTTCTTGAAGATGAGGACTTTGTCTCCTTTATAGTTTTCCACGACCTCGGCTCTGACCACCGCATTCTCGACGACCGGGGTCCCGACGAGGACCAGGCCCTCGTCTTCTATTAAAAAAACCTGGTCGAAGTTGATCTTTTGACCCTTTTCGGCTCCAAGCTTCTCGATCTCAAGGAGGTCGCCTTCCTTGACACGATACTGTTTTCCGCCTGTCTTGATCACTGCGTACATATGCCTACCCTTTTTTGAAAAAAAAATAGAAGGTTAAATGTAGCACATGGGCCGGGGGATGTCAATAAAAGCATGGTGGGCGGTACAGGGTTCGAACCTGCGACCACCGGTGTGTAAGACCGATACTCTACCACTGAGCTAACCGCCCGTGCCTGACGGCAGTATCCGGCTCACTAAGGGTAAGTAAATGGGCGCTGTTTGTCAAATCCGGAGATTATCGCCGGCCCTCCGGCCGGACGGTCTATTCGGGGCCGCCGCCGCCCCGCTTTTTCCTGAGCCGGAGGATCCCTTTCTGATTATCGATCTCGATGTGGAAATTGTTGAGGAAGTTGATTCCCAGAAGCCCGAATTCAGGAGAGATGTCCAGAACGAGGACCTTCACGTTGGAGACGCTCTGTCCGATCAATTCCACGGAATCCAACGTGGCCTCGTAGCCGACGTCCACGCCGACGCCCGTGACCATGACGGGCGGCGTGGATTCATCGATCCTGATGCCCAGGGCTTCCGCGGCGATCAAGGGGATCACCGTCATCTCCGCCCCCGTGTCGATAATGAATTTCTGCACGAACTTCTTGTTCAGGCTGGCGTAGACGGAAATGTTCTTTTCTCCCGGGTCAAACCGTACGGTGGCCACCCCCTGGTCCTCCCGGCCTTCCCTGACGGCGTCCTCAAGGACCCGGACCCGGTCCTTCATGGACGCGGGATAATCCTTCTGCCGAAGGATCTCCGTCGCTCTTGACCAGGAACGTTCCGCAATCGCCAATTCCACGCCCAGAAGATGGACCTCGGGGTCATCGGGAAAGTCCCGGCACGCTTTATCGTAAACCTCCATCCGGTCGGCGCCGCCCGTATCCAGGACCTTCTTCATCCAATCCTTGTAGAGCCGGGCATGGAACTGGTCCAACCCGGGAAGGTCCTTTCCCGTTCCTCCGGAGATCCGTTTCCGGACCCGGACGAGGAACTCGATGGCATGGGCGTGGCCTCTATCCCTGGCGACACGGGCCAGGGCGGCGTCTTTCACCAGGGCAGGGTCCAAAGCCTCCAGCAAGAGCTGTTCGTCGAGGACGCGGACGACGTCCTCCATCGATCCCTTCCTTATCAGCTCCACGGCCAGGGCATGCATTCGGGCTGAGATGGCCTGCGGCCTGAGCTCGGGCGGCGTATCTTTAACCCCCAATTGGGGGACCCGATGGAACCCCTCCGAGAGGGCATCAAAGCTTTCCTTGGCGGACAGTCCCCCTTCTGCGGACAGGGCCTGGTGGAAACGGGCTTCGCGGCCGTTTCTCGCGAGCCGGTCATGAAGCGGTCCGATGTAGATGTTCGGCGAGAGGGCCTCTCCCGCAGAGCCGGCCCATAAATAGCCCCTCTCTATCCCAACGCCCAGCGTCCAGCCGACGATCCGGCCCTCCTGGAGGAAGACCCCCGGCTCTTTCAGCTCATCGGGCAGGAGGAAGCGCGAAAACGAGCCGCTTCTATCGAATAAAACCTTCTCGACCTGAAAATTGGGTCCTGCCGGCCGGAGAGACCGCCAGCGGAGGGCCAAGCCCTGGTCCCAAGGGGCAAGACGGGGGGTGGTCCGCTTCTCCGCGGTCTCAAGCCGGCAGAGCACAACGGGATCACGGCCCGCCCAGAAAGCCCTTTCCAGCGGAACGGCGGCCTTATCGCCGCTTTGAAAGGCCGCTCTTGCTCCGTCGAAGAACGTCCAGAGCGGCAGGGCAACCCACGACTCGTTGAAGACCCAGGCTTCCCATCGGGAGACCGGGGCGCCCGCGCCGTCCCGAACGATGACAACGCCCGAAAACGACGGAGCGCCGCCTTTCCCCTCCGGAGACGATGAGATCATGGACTCCATGACCGTTTCCCCGGCCGCAATCGATTCGCCCGGCGAATGTTTTCTTACCCATGTGTAAAGAAAGTATCCGCCGATAAGAGCGGCCCCGACGGCCGCGAGGATAACAGGAAGGGTCAGCCTCCTGACCGCCGGGTTCCGCCCCCTCGTCAGGGGCCTGCCGCATTTCAAACAAAAACGGGAGGCTTCCGCGTTCCTGGTCTGACATCTTCGGCAGATCATCGAGCTTTGTCCCCGTCGTCGATCCTAGGATAGGTCGAAACAAGCAGAGAGTCAACGAATTGGCGATCCAACGGTCCCTTTTGACTTTTCCCCTGATTATTGATATATAGAAACCTGTCGTCTGGGGCTCCGTCCGGGCCCTTTAAGGACCGGAGACTATGGACAAAAGAAGGATCCTGGTTGCCGAGGATGAACGCCTCGTCGCCAAGCACATCGAAAATATGGTCAGGGGTCTGGGCTACGATGTCATCGGCGTCGAGGCGTCAGGGGAAGACGCGGTCCGAACCGCCCTCGAAAAGACACCCGACCTCGTCCTTATGGACATCATGCTTCAAGGGGAGATGGACGGGATCGAGGCCTCCGAGAAGATCTGGGAACAGGCGGCAATCCCCGTCGTTTATCTCACCGCTTACGCCGATGAATCTACGCTGGAGAGGGCCAAGGTTACGGAGCCGTTCGGTTACCTCCTTAAACCCTTCGAAGAGAGGGAGCTATACACGGCCATCGAAATGGCTTTGTATAAGCACAAGATGGACACGCGGCTTAAAGAGCGTGAACGCTGGCTGGCCACGATCCTAGCCAGTATAGGAGATGGGGTCATCTCCACCAACAAGGAGGGACTGGTCAGTTTCATGAATTCCATGGCCGAGATCCTGACGGGCCGGAAAAAAGCCGATTGCCTGGGAAAGAGGCTCGTCGAAGTCCTTGACCTGATCGGGGAGAAGTCCAGTAAAAAAGTCCCGATCTCCGCCAAGAACATCGTCGGAAAAACGCCTTGGCTCCCCGCGGACCAAGGCCTTCTCCTCCTCCGCCCGGACGGCAAACTCCCCGTGGAAATCGGGGCCGCCCTGATCCGAGGGGAAAAGAACGCGATCGACGGCACGGTGCTCGTCTTCAGGGACGTCACCCAGCGGAAGCAACAGGAGCAGAGGCTCAACTTTCTGGCCATCCACGACTCCCTGACCGAGCTCCCCAACCGGACCCTCTTCAACGACCATCTGACCCTGGCCCTGGCCAACGCTGGGCGCCGGGAGCAGAAGATCGCCGTCATGATGCTGGACCTGGACCATTTCAAGAAGGTCAATGACTCGCTGGGCCATTCCGTCGGCGACCGGCTGCTGAAAAGCGTGGCGGACCGACTCTTACATTTCTTCCGTAAGGGCGACACGGTCGCCAGGTTCGGCGGAGACGAATTCATGGTCCTCCTATCGGATGTCTCCAAGGCCGAAGCTGTGGTCCAGGCCGCCGGGCGGACCCTCAAGGCTTTCAAAAAAGCGTTTGACCTCAAGGACAGAAAGATCCACATCACCGCCAGCATCGGAATCGCCATTCACCCCGAAGACGGCAATGATGTCGAGACGTTGACGCGGAACGCCGACATCGCCATGTACGCGGCCAAGGAAGAAAGCCGGAACACGTTCAAGCTCTTCTCCCAGGTGACTCCCGACCCCGCTCTTAGAGGCCGGGCCGAATGAGCCGGACCGGAATCCTGATCGTCGAAGATGAATGCCTTTTTAATCCTTTGCCGGCTCGCGCGACTAAAGAAATGAGAAGGAAAGGTCTATGACAAAGAAAGATAGGAAACCGGTCAGGCCGGGCAAAACCCACAAAGCCCCGAAGCCCGCGAAGCGCCCCGGGAACGCCGGGCGTAAGCCCGCCGAGGACGCTCTGGAGAACTCCCTTTCCCTTCTGAAGGCGACTGTCGAATCGACTGCGGATGGGATCCTGGTCGTGGATAAGAACGGCCGGATCGAAACGTTCAACCAAAAATTCCTGGAGATGTGGCGGATCCCCGCGCCCCTGGCCAAGTCCGGCGATGATTCCCTCCTTTTGGATTTCGTCTTAGGCCAACTCAAAGAACCCCGGAAATTTCTGGACAAGGTTAACCAGCTGTATTCGCACCCGTCCGCCGAGAGCTTCGACGTTCTGGAGTTCAAGGACGGACGGACCATCGAACGGTACTCCCTGCCCCAGAAGATCAAGAACCGGGTCGTCGGACGCGTCTGGAACTTTCGCGACGTCACGGATCGGAAGCGGACCGAAAAGGTCAATGCCGCGGCCTATAAGATCTCAGAGATCACGAACAACGCGGAGAATCTGGAAGAACTCTTCGCCTCCATCCATTCCATCATCAGCGAATTGATGCCGGCCCGGAACTTCTACATCGCCCTTTATGATCCGGAGACCGGTTTGCTCAGCTTCCCATACTACAAAGACGAATATGATGAAGCCCCCGCTCCCAAGCCACTCAGCCGGGGTCTGACGGATTACGTTCTCCGGAAGGGGGAGCCGCTCCTGGCCGACCCGGTCAAGTTTATGGAGCTCGAAAGGTCGGGCGAAGTCGAGTCCATTGGAGCGCCTTCCATCGATTGGCTCGGCGTGCCTCTGAAGGTCAGGGACAAGACGATCGGAGTCATGGTCGTCCAGACCTACACCGAGGGCGTCCGGTACAAGGAAGAGGACAGGGACATGCTGATGTTCGTCTCCGCCCAGGTCGCCGTGGCCATCGAGAGAAAAAGAGCGGAGGCGACCCTCAGGGCCTCCCTCTATGAGAAAGAGGTCCTCCTCAAGGAGATCCATCACCGGGTCAAGAACAACATGCAGGTGATTTCCTCCCTCCTCAACCTCCAATCCCGCCACCTGACGGACAAGGCCGCCATCGAAATGTTCCGGGAAAGCCAGCACCGGATCCGGTCCATGGCCCTGGTACACGAGAAGCTCTACCAATCCAAGGACCTGTCCCGGATCGATTTTTCGAAGTATATCGAGAGCCTGATCATCTTCCTCTTCCACTCCTACCAGGTCAACTCCGATTTGGTTCGGATGAAAACGGAGGTCGGGGACGTCCTGCTCGGCATCAACAGCGCCATCCCCTGCGGGCTCATCATCAACGAGCTCGTGATGAACGCCGTCAAGCACGCCTTTCCGGGAGGGCGCAAGGGAGAGATCCTCGTCTCCCTCAAGCCTTCCGGAGATGACAGGTTCACCCTTGCCGTGAGCGACGACGGCGTCGGTTTCCCGGCCGGCCTGGACTTCCACAAGACGGAAACGCTGGGCATGCAACTCGTGACCATGCTGGTGGACCAACTTGACGGGACGATCTCCCTCGAGAGGAAGCGGGGGACTCGGTTCGAGATCGTCTTCCGGGAGCTCAAATACAAGCGGCGGATATGAAATTCCTATGCAAATCCTCTTCAAAGATCTAAACTAGAGAGGAAATACCAAGATGTCCAAGATCAGAGTCTTGGTTGTGGAAGACGAGAGTCTCGTGGCGCGGGACATCCAAAATATGCTCCGGAGCCTCAACTACGAGGCCCTCGGCTTCCCATGGCCCATCGCCGACATCGTGGCCCAGCACCACAAACGCCTTGACGGCAGCGGCTATCCGGCCGGCCTCAAAGGCGGCGCCATCCTCCCGGAAGCCAACATCATCGCCGTCGCCGACGTCGTCGAAGCCATGTCCTCCCACAGGACTTACCGGCCCGCCCACGGGATCGATAAGGCCATCGCGGAGATCACTCAAAACAAGGGCGTCCTCTATGACGCCGCGGTCGTCGACCATTGCATCCGGCTTTTCAAGGAAAAGGGATTTTCGTTCGAATAGAATGTTGATTGCCGCCACCATTCTTTCCCTGCTCGGGACGGCGGCATTTGTTTTCCTCTTCGCCCACGACTTCAACATCTACTGGCTCATCCTATCGCCTGTCATCTTCGCCATCTACCAGTTTCCGGCCGTTCTGGCGTTCTGGTTCCATAAAAAGAAACGGAATAAAAAACTCGCCAACCCAGCCAAGTAGGTAATCCTTCCATTTAGGTTCTCTTGCTTTTGTTGCGGATCGCTAACAGTAAGATGGGATGAAGCCGAAACGGCCTTGGAGGGCCGTCCCGCCCAAGCCCCCAACCCACACCATGCGTAAGAGAACCTCCATTTATTATGGGTCGGATTAATAGCGTGGACGGGGCGCATTCTCACGATCGCCGGATGAACACGTCAACGCGTGAGCGGCTTGTTTGACGCTCGTGCGGGAGAGCGCCCCCGACGGGATTCGAACCCGTGTTGCCGCCGTGAAAGGGCGATGTCCTGGGCCTCTAGACGACAGGGGCAAGAAAAATGAGCCGTGCTGGACTCGAACCAGCGACACCCGGCTTAAAAGGCCGGTGCTCTCCCTCTGAGCTAACGGCCCGAAAAGTGAAAGACCTATTAATAGACGAATACGCGGGGCGTGTCAACCCGTCCGCGAGTCCGCGGCGCCGCAATCACGGGAGCTGTTCAAACTTGACGATGACCCACCGGCCGTTGTGCTTGAGGTTGGTTGCTTCGTCCTTCAGAAGGTAGCTCCTCATGAATAGCTTGTAGTTCTTATCGCCGGCGTCCCTGGTATTGATCTTGAGAACGACTTCCTTCCAGCGGACGTTGCCCGTCAGGTCGCGGATGTTGATCAGGTCCTTGGCGCCCAGAGAGAAAGCCGTGATCTCTTCTTCCCTGGCGGCAGCGGACTTGGCGTCATTATAGTTCTTCTGAAGCTCCTTGTGGAGGCTGAACTCCTGGTCATACTTGGCCTGCATCTCATCCACCTTTTTCTGGGCGGCTTGCTTGGCGGACTTTGTCCGGGCAGTGTCAAGCTCGTCCTTGGCCACGTCCACGGCGTCCTTGGCGTCGATGGTCGGCCCGACATGCCCTTCGAGCTTCTTCTTGAGGTCGGCCTCCTGCTTGCTCAATTCGGGAAGGACCGCCGGCTCAACCTTTTCCGCCATCACGCTCACGACATTGAAGCCGGTGACGTCCATCGTCAGGGGTTCGAGGGCCATGGAGGACATGGTCGAGTTGTCGTTCATCCTCACGGCATTGAAATATCTCTTTAAGAGCCCTTCTTCAGGTTTTGACGAGCAGCTCTGGAACACGACCAAGACGAGCACCGCGCCGATGATGATCAGACTCTTTTTTCTCATGACTCCTCCTTCCTAATATGGATCCGTTTCATTGTTCCTAAATATTACATTTATTCCGCTGTAAATTGCAAGTCCCAATATTATCGAGGGGACATGAGTCGGGAATGGTATCATGTCCATGGAATTCCGGGTATACGGTCCTCCTGGCGGCCCGTCGGGTTCTTAACAGGTTCCCCGTTTTATGGTATAAGATTTTGTTTTACTGATACCCTGGGGTCTAAAACATGAAAAGCATCAAAACCATCGTCCTCGAACACAAGTAGGGCAGGAGAACGACCATGTTCAGGATTCTTGTATACGGCATCGGAAATCCAGGTC
>CAZSMW010000221.1:0-11966 GCA_964607985.1 uncultured Eubacteriales bacterium | reverse complement strand
GGCGATGACATCACGTGGATCGGACAACACCGTAGCTATGTCGTCCAGAACATGCCGGCCTTCGATGGTGCCAAGCCGAAGCGGGTCTATAATGGCTTCCAGCTCGTCTTGAACAAAAGATTCTCCAACCGTTGGCAGGCCATGGCTTCGGTGCTCTATTCCTTATCGAGCGGTTTTGCCTCCCGGCCCATTCGCCAGGGCCAAAACGTCGAGATGCCGATGAGTACGGATGACCTTTGGATGCCCACCCCAAACTTCACCATCAACAACATGAAAGGGCCGCTGCCGTTCACTCCCACGTTCGAGTTCAAGTTCTCCGGATCCTACAAGATCCCCTATGTTGAGCTGGACCTTGGATTTCGTTACAGAATGCACACGGGAAATCCTGTCTGGAGGGTGGAAAACTATCCGCTCCACACAAGATCCGCATTTCCGTCCGGCAGTGTCATCGATCCCGGCGGGAGCCGAATCGTCTCCGGCGATCCCACCAAACCCGAGCATTACGCGACCATGAGCGTCCTTGATTTGCGGCTCGAGAAGGCGTTCCAGGCCGGCCGGCTCGGCACATTCAGCGTCGTTCTCGATGGGTTTAACATCTTCAACGCCAATACCGTCATTGGCGTCAGCACCAACACGGAATTCGGCAAGATCGGAAGTATCCTCAGCTCGAGAAGGTTCAGGTTCAATCTCCTCTTCCAGTTCTAGAAGCGCATCTGACGAAGCACGCATGCCTGGAGGGCTTCGGCCCTCCAGGCTTTTTTTGTGCGCCGGGCATGCTCAACCGCTTGGATGTGGAAGTCCTCTACCCAACCTGATGGAGGTGAAGGGTTAGCGAGACGCAAGGGCGCCGCCGCGAGACGACGTCTGAAGGTACATGTCCCCATATACTTGACCGTCGTTCTGTTGAACAAACTTTCGAATTCCTCTAAAGTAGAGCCCTGAGGTCGATTATGAAGATAAGATTTATCGCCGTCGTCGTCCTGTTCTCCTTCCTGGCCCCGCTTTATGGCCAGGATAAAGCCGTGATCGGCCTTCCCGAAAGATTCAAGAAATGGCTCGACGAAGAGGTCGTCTATATCATCACGCCCAAGGAAAGAGAGGTCTTTCTCAAACTCCAGACGGACAAGGAACGGGAGATCTTTATCGAGGCCTTCTGGAAACAGCGCGACCCCAGCCCGGGCACCCCGAAGAACGAGTTCCGGGAGGAACACTACCGCAGGCTCAGCTATGCCGACAAGATATACGGCAGAAGCACTCCTCTTCCCGGATGGAAGACCGACAGGGGCCGGATCTACATCATCCTAGGGGATCCCAAGAATATCGAAAAGTACGACAACGTAAACGGGGTCTATCCCACCGAGATCTGGTTCTACCTCGGGGATTCGGCCCAAGGTCTGCCGACCGGTTTCAACGTCATCTTCTTCAAAGAGAATGGGACCGGTGATTACATCCTTTATTCACCTACCCAGAATGGGCCGAAGAGCCTCATCGCCACCTCTGTTGGCAACTTCAAGGACGATCAGACGGACCTCGGCGACGATCAGGCGGCTTACAAGGAACTCCTCAGTCTCGAACCCAACCTGGCCCGCCAGACGCTAAGCCTTATCCCCGGGGAGAGGGTTAATCCCGGCAGCCTGTCCCTGGCCTCGAACACTTTGATCAGCAACATCTATGCCCTGCCCCGGAAGATGGTCAAGGATGCGTACGCCGACGCCCTCCTTAAATACAAGGATTTCGTGGAAGTCGACTATACGGCCAACTACATCGATAGCGACGGTCAGGTCTGGGTTGCCCGCGATGCATCGGGCTTCTTCGAGGTTCACTATTCGGTCGAGCCCGGAAAAATCTCCGTCGAGGACGCGGGGGACCGGTATGTGGTCCGTTTCGAGCTCACCGGCCGCGTCACGGACCTGGAGGGGAGGACGATCCTCCAGTTCGACAAAGCGTTCCCGTTCTCTTTCGGGAAGGACGAGGTCCAGGGGAAGGGGAACTCGGCCAAGACCTTCTCCCTCCAGGATGTTTTCCCTCTCGTCTCCGGCCGCTACTCGTTCGACCTGCTCCTCAAGAATACGGCTTCCCGGGAGTTCTCGAGTTTCGCGGCCAAGATCGTCATTCCCGGTGACCTTTCGGCGCCGGCGATGGGCCCCCTCGAGCTGGCTTACGGGATGGAGCGGACCTCTTCTTCGGGAGAAAAAGTCCCCTTCGCGCTCGGAGGATCGCAGATCCTGTCTTCGTCCAGGAAGAGTTTCGGCTCCGAGGATACACTTCATATCATCTTCCAAGTCCTCGGCCTGACGGATGCGCTTCGGGCCGGCTGCCGGGTCAAGTTCGTATTCTTCAAAGAGGACAGGGAATTCGCGTCTTCCGAGAAGAGGCTTAATGAATTTCTCCCCGGGGCCTTTTTCGCGGAGGAACAGACCCTCAAAACTTTCGCGCCCGGCTATTACAAGGTCAAGGTCTCCCTCCTGGACGCGGCCGGAAAAGAGCTGGACTCGAAGTCCGGGGACTTCGAACTTTCCGCTCTTCCTTCCGTCCCCAGGCCCATGGTCGTCGCCAATGTTACGAAAAGCTTCGAGCGGGCGGATTATCTTTACGCGACGGGTCTGGAGTTCATGAACGCGGGTTCGTTCAAGGACGCCGCAGAGAGACTGGCCGAAGCCTGGAGCCTGAAGCCCGACCGGCCCGAGATCGCGGCCAGCTATGGCCAGTGCCTCTTTTTCCTCCAGGACTACAGGAAGGCCAAGGCCGTACTCCTGCCTCTCGCTCCGGCCGGGAAGGCGTCCGCCGAGGTCCTTTCCGTTCTGGGGAGGACCTGCCATGCCCTCCGCGAGTTCAAGGAGGCCGCGGGCTATTATCGCGAGTATCTCGAACGCTTCGGAACGAATATCGATATCATGAACCTCTTGGGGACCTGCTATTTCCAACTCGGGATGAAGGACGAGGCCCTGAAGATCTGGGAGAAATCCCTGCAGATCAGTCCCGACCAGCCGAAGATCAAAGCGCTCATTGATAGTTTGAAGAATAAGTAGGGGTCAAACCTACAATCTTAACAGTCTTGCTAACATCTTAGGTTATGCTTCTTTTTCACGTCGATGAAAACCGCCCCTCTCCCCCCGACCCCGGGGGAACCAGTCCCGGCGGTTCCCCCCATCGGGCAAGCCGACGGGTCCCCCCTCCGCTACGGGGGGCTTCAGGGCGGTGTTCATCGCCAAAGCTCGAATTCTGATGGTTACCAACAATATGTGGAGCTCAAATCTACGATTTTAACAAGACTGTTAAGATTGTAGGTTTGACCCCTACTTCTTGCCGGCGAGCGTTTCGTCGATCCGGACGAACGCATACCCGTGCCGCGACAATTCGTCGATTAGGTTATCGAGCCGCAGGTAGAGCTTGTCGGTCCGCTCCGGGGCCGTTCCGATGTGGATGAGAAGGATGAATCCGTTGAGCCCGTTGGGGTCCTTCTTCTCGTAGGCCAGGATGCGCCGATAGATCTCTTCGGAGGACAGGTATTCCTTCATGTCCGGCGTCGTGTAGTCGGCGTTGGAGGACGTGCCTGGAGTGAAGTTGAAAAGGATGAGCCCCAGCCCGGCTGACCACTCGACGATTTTGGTGTTATACCACTCGTAGGGGGGGATGAAATACGGGGCGTCCTCCTTCCGGATCCCGTAATCCGTCATGACCTCGTAGTTGGCCAGGATGTCACGCTCGAACTCGGCCTTAGTGACCAACGTTTTTGCTCGGTCTTCCCAGGAGCAATAGAGGAGGTGCTTGTCCGAATGGGGGCCAAGGTAGTGGCCGTCGGCGGCGAGGCCGCGGATAAGCTCTCTCTTTTCCGGAGACCTGTAGAAGTCTCCGGTGAAAAAGAAACCGGCCTTGATCCCTTTTTTCGCTAGGACGGCCCGGATATGCGGGCCACCGTCGGCGAAGTCGCCTCCCGTAAAAATAATGGCGATCGTTTTTTGTGACGCGTCCCCGCGGACGATGCCGCCCTCGTCAAGCTGGAAAGCCTGGGCGCCGCCGGATTCCGGAGAAACGATTCGATGCGCCGTCAGGGACGACGCCGAAAGGAAAAGAACTCCCGCCGCCATGAGGGCCGTTACGGCCGGCCGCGGACGGCGGGTCTCGAAGGACGCTCGGCCGCGAATCATCCCTTACTTCAGGTTCCAGCCGCGGAGCCTGAGTTCGGGCTCCATTCCGCCCAGGTCCTCAAGGGCGAAAAACCCCTGGACTTTTCTTCTTTCGCCGGGGAGAAGCGTAACATAGTTGTCGTCCCAGAAGATGGGGAGGACGACCTCATCCGTGCCGTCCTTATAAACGTTGAGCTCGACCTGGAAGGCGAGGTTGGGCGTCGGGTTCTCCAGTTCCACCGTGATGACCTGCCCCATCCCGTCCTTCTTGAAGGAATGCTTCTCTTTGACCTGGACGGCCGGGAGCCCCTGGAGAGCCGTGAGGTCGGCGAACTCCTTGACAGGCGTCACGTACCAGATCGAGTTGGCTTCGTCCAGGATCTCGGCATTCGGGGAGAGGACGTAGAAGTTCGCGCTGACGAGGACGTTGTCCTTGGTCTTGAGACGGAGGTCGACGAAGCGGGCCGCGTCGAGCCCCGGGACCTCGGGGAGGACGTCGAGGGCTTTGACCTCGTCGGCGGCCAGCCCGACGACCGGGATGTCCTTGGCGTATTTCTCTTTGAGCCCGATGTCATAGACCCGGATGGAGGCTTTGAGGCCGTTCTCCGGATTGAGCGTATTGTTCACCGCCAGGACTTCGCGCGTCCCGTAGTTATAGATGATGTGGAGGGGGGTGCAAGCCTTTCGGGCGCCGTAGAACGCCCCGTTGGGCATGAGGTAGTAGTCGTAGAGCTGCCACCAGAGCTTGGGCCAGGCCGCGTTGTACATCCACTGGATGACCCCGGTTGACTTGTATTTGTTGGCCACAAAGGCCTCAAACATGGCCCGCATGCCCTCGTAATTCAAATACTGGGCCTTGGCCAGGTAGTCGTTGAGGTCCCTGGGTGCTCCCAGGCGTTTCGTCATGGCCTCGTTATAGCGTTCGAGTGTGCTGAACTCGCCCCTGCTGCAGTGGAAGAACCAGATATCGTTAATGGGCCAGAGGTCCTTTTCAGGGATCATCTTTTTCAGGCTCTCGATCGGAGGGACCTGGGGGCCGGGGCCGGTTTCGGTGTTGAACCCGTAAGCGCCGCCGTTCTTGGTGTCGACGTACCAGTAAACCGGCGGGACCCAGTCGTAGGGCCCGAGCATCTTGACCCCCGACTTCCCGGTCAGCTCGCTCGTCTTGCCCTTGGTGGAAACGAGGGACGGTCGGGTGGGGTCATCCTCCTTCAGGATCCGGATGTATTCTTTCTCAAGCTCGGGCTTCGGGATGAGGTCGCTCGCTTCCGTCCAGACGAAGATGCTCGGGTGGTTCCTCAGCCACCGGACCTGGTCCTTCCAGGACTGGGCGACGAGCTTGATCTCTTCCGGCGTCAGGATGCCTCCGTAACGCTCGTCCGTGGGCTTGCCGATGTAATGTTCCCACTCCCACTGGCAGCTCCAGCCGGCCATGAGTAGGATCCCGTTCTCGTCGCAGAGGTTGTAGAGGTCCTCGCTCGAGCCCCAGAACCCCTCGAGCCGCAGGGCGTTGAGGTTCATGTGGCGGGCGTAGGCGACCTCGGCCGCCACCTTCCTCCGGCGGTTATCGAGGAGAAGGTCGTCCATCCAGCCGCCGCCGCGGATGAGGACTTTCTTGCCGTTGAGCTTGTAGCCCCGGTGGCCTTGGTCGTTGAAGTAATCCGAGACCTCCCGGATGCCGAAGCGGACCATCCTGACGTCCGAGAACAGATTGCGGGGCATCCCCTTGTCTCTGTCTTTGCCCCAGGGGCTGTCCTTACCTGTGTTCTCGTCTTTTTTCGCGGCCTTCTCTTCATCCCTGGGCTTTTCGTCGATCTTGGGTTTTTCCATTTTCTGCCGGAAAGCGAGGCCGAGGACGTAGAGCTCCGGCGTGCCCAGGTCGTGGGTCCACCAGACTCGCGGGTTCTTTATTTTCAGCTCAGGCGTATCCTCCGAAATGAAAATGACTTTTTTGGACTCTTTCGGCTCCAGGGTCATTTCTCTGGAGAATTTCGCGGATCCCAGCCGGCCTTCAAGCGTGCCGGAGACTTTGTTCGGTGAGTCGTTCCGGAGCTCGGCGCTGACCGTGAGGTCGGCCTCCTTGAGCGTCTCGAGGTCGAGCTTGGTGATGACAAACGGGAAGTTGATGGAAACGTCTCCGGTTGACTTGACACGGACCTCCCTCCAGATCCCCATGTTCTTGTCGGGAGGGGCCGGGTTCCAGTCCACGAAGCCCATGGTCGGATCGCCCGGCCGTGGCGGGAAGACCTCGACAGCCAGGACGTTCATCCGACCGCGCGCGGCGGCGGCCGTCACGTCGAACTCGAAACGGCGGAAGGCGCCGTAAGCTTCCGAGACGTCGGCGATCTTCTTCCCGTTGAGCCAGATGTTGGCCCTGTAGTTGATCCCGTCGAACTCGATCTTGAACGCGGTTTTCGATGGGTCCGCCGTCAGCGGGAACTCCGTCCTGTACCACCAGGAGATCTGGAAATCGTCCCCCGGGATGTTCTTGAGGTTGTCGCTGAAGTAAAGGTCGGCGTGGACATTGTTCTGAACAAGTGTCCCCAGGACCGTGGCCGGGACGCTGGCCGGGTACCACCGGTCCATGAGCAAGCCCGGCTGGGAGATCTGCTCCCCTCCGGTCGTGATCTTGGCCGATGACTGCATGAACCAGTTCCGCAAGGTCAGAGCATAATCGGCCTCGTTGGGCGCCTCCATGCGGGTCCCCATAGGCGGCCTTTGGGAATACTGGGAATACAAGGACCCCGCCAGGATCGTTGTCAGGACGCACAGAAACGCACACGCTCTCAGGTTGGTGGTTTTTGTCATGTTCTTCTCCCTGCTCCTATTTTAGCGAACCAGCCTCCGCCCGTCTATGCCGCAGTTAGGGTCAGGTTTGACCCCAACTTGGTTTTAAACTCGTCCAACAGCCTGCGCGTTTCATCTTCCGTCTTAGCTTCGGCCAAAACCCTGATGATCGGTTCGGTGTTGGACGGCCGGATGTGCACCCAGGCATCGCCGAAATTGATCTTCAGGCCGTCGAGCGTCGAAATGTCTTCTTTGGCATAAGCCTTCTTCAGCCGGCCCAGGATGCGGCGGGCCTCTTCCGGCGTCCCCGGGACCTTGTCCTTGATCATGACGTAATGCGGGATCTCCCCGGCCAGGGCCGAAACCGGCTTTACGGAGGCTGCCAGGGCTTCCAGGATGAGGCCGATGGCCGTAAAGGAGTCCCGGCAGGTGTGGACGCAGGGCCAGATGACGCCGCCGTTGCCCTCGCCGCCGATCACGGCCTTCCGTCGGATGACCTCCTCGACGACATTGGTTTCGCCGATCTTTGTCCTGTAAACGGGGACCCCCGCCTTCCGAGCCATGTCGTCGATGGCCCGGGTCGTGGAAAGGTTGACCACAACAGGACCCGGATCTTTGCCGAGGATATATTGGACGGCCAGGGCCAGGGTCATCTCCTCTCCAAGGGCTTCGCCTTTTTCATCGATGACCGCCAGGCGATCGGCGTCGGCGTCCTGGGCGAAGCCCACGTCCGCTCCTGCTTCCTTGATCCGGCGGCAGAGCTCCACCAGGTTCTCGGGGATGGGCTCGGATTGGTGGGCGAACGTCCCATCCGGTGTCGTGTTGAGAAAGACCGTCCGGCAGCCCAAGGCTTCGAGAAAGGCGGGGAGGAGGATGGCCCCGGCGCCGTTGCAGCAGTCGGCGGCCACCCGGAACCTCTTCTTCCGGATGGTCTCCACGTCCAGGCTGGAGAGAAGCCTGGCCAGGTGAGGGCCGGCAGGGTCTTCTTCCCGGAGGATGGGCCTCTGCTTGTCGGCGGCCGCGAAGGAGAACTCTCCCTGGTGGTAGATGTCCATGAACTCTTCGACCTCGGCCGAGGTAAGGTAGAGCCCTCGGCGGCTGAGAAATTTAAGCCCGTTCCACTCTTTCGGGTTGTGGCTGGCCGTGACGACGATGCCGCCCAGGGTCCGGCTCTCCTTGGTGAAAACGAGGGCCGAAGGGATGGGGCAGATGCCGATCGCCACGGGCTGGCAGCCTGTCGCCAGGAGCCCGGAGAAGACGGCGTCCATAAGCATTTCCCCCGAAGGTCTGGCGTCCCGGCCGACCACGACTTTCCCTCTTCCCACGTACGTGCCGAAGGCCGCGGCGAACCGGGCGGCCAGCTGGGGGGTCAGGCTGTCTCCCACGATGCCCCGGACTCCCGAGATGCTGATCTTGAGCGATAACCTCTTGTTCATGGCATGTCTCAGACGAGCTGGGTGATGAAGGCCGTGAGCCTGTCCAGGTCCTCCTGGGCTTTTTCCTTCGACCGGTTCTCGGAGACCACCCGGATCATCGGCTCCGTTCCCGAGGCCCGGACATGGACCCAGCCGTCCGGCCCCTCAACCCTGACGCCGTCGATGAGGCTGGGCCCGTCCTTTTCCATGAGCTTCTCCACTCCGTCCATGACCGAATGGACTCGGGACGGGGGGCAGTAGACCTTCTCCTTGACGATGTGGTATTTGGGGAGCTCCTGGACAAGTCCGGAGAGCTTTTTCCTCCCGGCCGCCATGGCCTCCAAGACCAGCCCCATGGCCAGGAACCCGTCGAAGGCCGGCTGGAAGCTCCGGACGGCGACGCCGCCGCTGCCTTCCCCCGCGATGGAACCCTCCTCGGAAAGGAGGACCTGGATGACATGCGACTGGCCGACCTTGGCCTTGATCACCGGGCAGGCATACTTTGCCGCGACGTCCTCGATCATCCGGGACGTCGACAGGTTGGTGACAATCGACCCGGGTTCCTTTTCGAGGCGGCGGCTCGCGACGATAGGGAAGGTGTACTCCTCGGACAGCGTTTCCCCGTCTTCAGCTACAACCGAGACCCGGCTGGCGTCGCTGCTCAGGAGGAAACCGGCATCGGCCCCGGCGATCCTGACGATGGAGGAGACTTCGGCGGCGTTCCTGGGTCTGGGTTCGGGGTCGTGCGGAAAATAGCCGGAAGGCTCGTTGTTCACGGGCACGATCTCGCAGCCGAGGGCCCGGCAGAAGAGGTCCACGACACCGGCGCCCGCGCCGTTGCAGGGATCGATGACGACCTTGAAGCCGGCCGCCGCGATCGCCGGGCGGTCGAGGAAAGCCGCCAGTCGCTTGAAATAGGACCCCAGGAAACCCTCCTGGCTCTTGACCTTCCCCAAGCGAGACAGGGGGGCCTTACGGAACCGTTCGAGGTGGTAAATGTCCAGGACCTCCTCGCCCTGGAAGTCGTTGAGATAGGTCCCGTCCCGATTGATGAAGGTCAGGGCATTCCAGGCCGCGTTGTTGTGGCCGGCGGAAATGGCGATCCCGCCCTTCGCCCTGAACTTATGGATGAGCGCTTGAAGCACGGGGGTGGGGCAGACGCCTAGGTCCAGGACATCACAGCCGGTCGACACGAGGGCCGAGAGAACCGCTTTATGGAGCATGGGTCCGGACGGCCGTGTGTCCCGGGCGACGAGGACCCGGCCTTCGTCGAGGGACGTCCCGAAAGCGCAGGCGAAATCCATCACGAGTTCCGGTGTGATCGTCTCGCCGACGATCCCGCGGACGCCCGATATACCGATCTTGAGGAGTTTCACTTCAACCCGTCAGGTCTTCGGTTCCGGCCGGACCGGCCTGTTTCAACCCTTTTCCCGGGCGGCCTTTTTCAGCTTGTCGTTGGCCATGATGGCCAGATCGACCCTCCGGTTCTGTTGGCGGCCTTCCGGCGTGTCGTTGGTGGCGATGGGCTGCTCTTCGCCGTAGCCCATCATGGAAAAACGGGCGGCGCTGACCTCCCGGGTGGCGAGGTAGTGCCCCACCGACTCCGCCCGCCGCCGGGAGAGCTCGAGGTTATGGTCGTCGCCGCCGGTCGAGTCTGTATGGCCTTCGATAAGAATGTTGGTGTCGGGATATTTGTTAAGAATCGCCGTCAATTTCCCAAGATTATCCTTGCTCATGTCGCGAAGGGACGCCTTGTCCACGTCGAAAAGGAGTCCGGAGTCGAACGTGATCTTGATACCCTCGCCTATCCGCTCGACCCTCGCCCCCTCCAGGTCGCGGCGCATCTCAGCGGCCTGCTTATCCATGTAATGGCCGATGTAGGCCCCCGCAGCCCCGCCGACGACCGCCCCGAGAATGGCGCCCAGGGCGGTGTTCCCGGCGGCCTTTCCGATCAATCCGCCGACGACGGCGCCCCCCCCGGCGCCGATGACGGCCCCTTTCTCGGTCCGGCTCATGGACGCGCATCCGGACAGCCAGACGAGGAGAAAGGTAGCCAGAAAGCCCGTCAGGACTTTTTTCATTCTCGGCCCTCCTTGGATATCATTCTTGGCCCAAAATCTAACACGGAAACGCAGGAAAGGCAAACCGTTCGGACGTTACTAATACAAACGCATTTAATAGTTTGACATCTGACTTTAAGCGGCCTGATGCCGCCCTCACTCCCCCGGCCCCCCGGGGAACCAGTCCCGTCGGTTCCCCCCGTCGAAAAAGCCGACGGGTCCCCCCACCGCGACGGGGGCTTGAGGACGGCATTCAGTGCCGTTTATAAATTGTAACTTTTTTTATTGCGTTCGTATTAATAAAAACCTCCAAGCTGAGCTTACGCAAGTGGTCGGCGACAAGGCCGGCCGTCCTCTTTTCCTACATGTCGAGCTCCGGATGGGCGTGGACTTATGAAGTCTTATCTTGATAAAAACGGAGCACTAAATCCAATTTTTCCTTACAGCCGCGACTATATTTAGTAGGGAGGAAAAAAGGGGCTCAAAATATCGGGTCGCAGTTCAAAAACTCTTACTGCCGCAGCTGCTTTTCCTTGTTTCTCCGGAAAGGAAGGAAAAGGAGGGCCGGGAGAGGGACCCTAACCCTGCTCACCGAAATCTTCGCAAAAGCCTTGGATGCGGCCCTCCTTGTTAGTGACCCAATATTCGCAGTCTCCTTAGGCCCGGTCAATCATCCGGTCCGGTAGTTCCCCGGGTGATTTTTCGCCCCTTCCCTTCATCTTTTGGGGTGACCCGGGCATCCCCCCAAAAAACTGCCGCCGCTTTTCAATTCGGTCCTGTTGTTGTATCATTTGACAAACGTGAATTAGGGAGGAGTCCATGAATACCAAAAAATTTATCGAGAAACAGATTGACGAGATCAAGAAGACCGTGGGGAGCAGTAAAGCCATCTCCGCGCTTTCGGGCGGGGTCGACAGCTCCGCCTGCACCGTCCTGGCCCACCGGGCGCTCGGACCGCAGCTCAAGGTTCTTTTCATCGACGATGGGTTGATGCGCCAGAACGAACCTAAAGAGGTCCGGAAGATCTTCGGGAAGCTCGCGATCGACGTCGAGATCGTCAATACGAGCGACGAATTCTTTGACGCCCTGAAAGGGAAGGTCGATCCCGAAGAGAAACGGAAGGCGTTCCGCTACACGTTCTACAGGACCTTCGGCAGAGAGGTCCTCAAGAGTAAGGCCACCTATCTCATTCAGGGCACCATCGCCGCGGATATCATCGAAACGAAAGGCGGCATCAAGACCCAGCACAATATCCTCGAGCAGATCGGCATCGATCCCCAAAAGGGCTTCGGCTTCAAGGTCGTTGAACCCTTGAAGGAGCTTTTCAAACAGGAGGTCCGCGAGGTCGCCAGGGAGCTCGGCCTCCCCGAATCGATCTATCTCCGCATGCCCTTCCCCGGACCCGCTCTGGCCACCCGGATCATCGGTGAGGTGACTCCGGAACGCGTGGCTCTGGTCCGGAAGGCGACAGTGATCGTGGAGCAGGAGATCGCTCCGCTCAAGCCCTTCCAAGCTTTTGCTGTCCTGATGAACGACATGGGGACCGGGATCGAAGGCGGCAAACGAAAGTTCGGCCA
>CAZSMW010000220.1:0-3573 GCA_964607985.1 uncultured Eubacteriales bacterium | reverse complement strand
GGGGGGACCTGCATCATCCCGGTCGGCATCCTGGAAAAGCACGGCCCCCATCTCCCGCTGGGCACCGACCTTCTCGACTGCCGGGAGCTTTCGCTTCGGGCGGCGGCAAAGGAATACACGATCGTCTTTCCGCAGTATTATTTCGGACAGATTCTCGAAGCTAAGCACCAGCCGGGGACGGTCGCCTACAGCGTTCATCTCATGCTGGACCTGCTCCAGGAGACCTGCGACGAACTCGCCCGTAACGGCATCAAGAAGATCATCTTGGTCAACGGCCACGGCGGTAACGAGCAGTTCCTTCAGTATTTCTGCCAGGTTCAGCTCGCCGCTAAAAAAGATTATGCGGTCTTCCTGTATGACCCTTCGGACGATTCGTCCGTGGCCGACGCGCTGAAGAAGATGCGCAAGACGACCCTCGACGGTCACGCCGGGGAGGAAGAGACATCTTCCATGCTCGCCCACCGGCCGGACCTGGTCCACATGGACCGGGCGAATGATCAGAGCGGAGAGGATGAGAAGCGGCTCGCCGGCCTCAAGCACGCCTATACGGGGATCTGGTGGTACGCTTCTCAGCCGAACCACTATAGGGGATATGGAGCCGCCGGGACCAAAGAGATGGGAGAAACGATGCTCAACCTGGAATCCGGGCTCCTAGCGGAAATGATTCGCTCCGTCAAGGCGGACACGAAGACGCTGGAGCTGCAAAAGATATTCTTCGAGGGCTCGGACAAGCCCCTCGAAACAAACCAGAAGAAATAAAAAAGTGAAAAAGCTCTACGATCTGGTTAACCTCATCCTGCTGGTCCTCATCAGCAACAACGTCTATGCGGCCTACCCGAATCTGCCGCCGCGAATCCCGACCCATTTCAATTTTGCGGGGAACGCGGACCGCTGGGGCGGCAAGGAAGGGGTCGTCTGGCTCGCGGTCATGGCCTGGGGTATGACGCTTATTTTTTATCTTCTCGGCCATAACATGCGCCGCTTGAACCGCAAACCTCAGTCCCTCAATATTCCCCACAAAGAGCAATTTCTGAAACTCTCGGAGGAGAAACAGTCGATCTACTGGGACCTCATCAAGGAATTCCTCGCAGGGCTCATGGTTGGGACCAATCTTCTCTGGTACATCCTCATCCGGGGGACGCTGAGGATCATCTCAGGGGGGATGAGCGTTCTTTCCTTCGAGACCATGCTGCCTGCGCTGGCGGTCATGATTCTCATGCTGATCGTCTACCTGAGGCGCATGTCCACTCTTCCCGGGAAGCTCGTCCGCGGCGAGGAATAAGAGCAGACCTCAGTAATATCTTCCGATGAGCGGGTGTTCGACGATGAACTTCCGCAGATCGAGAGGGTCGAGGATGCCCTGGTGCCGAAGGAACATTTCCCCGCCGGGTTCCACGATGACGGTATAGGGGAGGGCCCCCTTCCAGCCGGGATCGATCGCTTCGATGAGCGGATAGACGGTCTCGCCGCTGAATATGTAGTTCTTATTGGAAGCCTGGTTTTTCTTCAGGAACTCGAGCGCCTTGCCCCGTTTTTCCATCTTGTCGGTGCAGATGGAGATGAATTCGAAGTCCCGTTCGCGGTACATGCGATCGGTCTTGACGAGTTCGGGGAACTCGGCCGTGCAGGGTCCGCACCAGGTGGCCCAGACGTTGATGAGCCGAAGCTTCCCCGAGGGGTTCGTCAGAAGCGCCTTCACGCCAGCGACGTCGATCGGTTCGAGAGTAACGGGCAGGGCCGTCCACTCGCGGTAGAGCTCGTTCGTGTAGTCGTCCTTCCAGGCCCATTTAATGGAGCAGCCGAAGACCTTGGTTGTGGCGACGGCGGGCTTCTTCCCGGCCAGTACGGCATCGAGGGCGTTCCGCAGGTCTTCGGCTCGTCCCGTGTCCGGCTTTTCCTTCTCATCCACCCTGCCAACGTATTGCAGACGGCGGCCCTTGTCGAAGACGAAGACGTGAGGCGTCGCGACCGGGCCGTAGGCCAGGGCTGCCTTCTGCTCGTCCCCGTCATAGAGATAGGGGAAGGGGAATTTCTTGTTTTTGGCCCGGACCTTCATGTCGGCCAACGTGTCGCCCACGTCGGTATAGCCCATTTCGGCCAGGTTGAGGGCCTTGGGGCTGTTTGGCGAGATCATGACCATCCCTACGCCTTTGGTCTTGTAATCATGGAAGACGCCGATGAGCCGGTCTTCGTAGGCCTGGGCCGTGGGACAGTGGTCGCAACTGAAGACCACGACGAGGCATTTGTTGGACGCGAAATCCTTCAAGCTGTAAGCTTTGTCGTCTATCCCCATCAGCTTGAAATCCGGAGCCTTCGTTCCGATGGCCAAGGTGGCCGGCTCGGGGCGGGTCTCCTGGCCCGCCGGCGCCGGCAGGCGTTTAACCATCTCCTGTTTCGCTTTGGCTGCCGCCCAGCGGATGGCGCCTTCGAGGTGAGCGATGAAGATCGGATCGGCGTAGCTCTCCGCCGTATGCCCCAGGGCCGTCTGGAAAACCCGGCCCCCGTCGTACTCCTGGCACCAGACGAGGGGGTGGTCGCCCATCCTCTGTTTGACGCCCGGGAACCATTGGTTGTCGTCCACGTCATACGATGATTCGTCGATCGAGATCAGCACCCTTGCTTTTCCGCGCGGGTTACGGTCGAAGGAATACCACTCGTCCTCCCGAGTCCATTCCTTCGGCATCGTCGCCGGGATGGAAGGATGGTCCCGGTCCTCGACGATGAGCCGGCCCTTCTGCTCGGGCGGATGCCCTATGAACTTCGCGCCCACGAGGTCGACGAACCAGGGCCAGTCGTTCTCCGTGATGGTGGCCGAATGGACGCCGACAAACCCTTTCCCGGACCGGATGAAGCGGGCGAAGGCATCTTGTTGGGCATCGTCGAGGACATCCCCTGTGGTCATCAGCCAGACGGTGACGTCAAATTTGGCCAGGTTCCCGTCGGAAAAAACGGCGGGGTCCTCGGTGCAGGCGATCTGCCAGCCGTTCTTTTCGGCCATTGTCTTCAGGCACACGATACCGGCCGGGATCGAATCATGCCGGAAACCCGTGGTTTTGGTAAAGGCTAGAACGTTCATCGGGTGGGCATAAACGCTCAAGCAACAAACCGTCATGAAGGTCGCGAAAATGCGTTTCATGCTTATCAACATACACCAACGCGGGATGTTCAAAAAGGACAATTCTCAGAAGACTCATGTTTGTTCGGCCGGATCCGGTTCATGCGCGACGGCACGAGGAATGTGTCGGGGCTCCTTCTCACCGGGGGCCGCATCCGCAATATGCGTTTCGTTAGAAAATAATCCTGAATATTTCCATGCCGACGAAGGTGCAGGATCCTCGGAGTTCAACGCTCGGATCGATTGAGGCAGGGACCTCGAGCTTCGCCGGAGCCCTTTCCGCTGCCAGAATGGCGATGGCCCCGAAAAGGAAAAGGGCCGCGAAAAAAATGGACACGGCCAGGATGAGGATCTTTTGTCTCTTCATGAGGTTATTCCTGATCACGTAGGGTAATACTTCATATCGCCTCAACTGGTTGCTTATCACGATCTCAAAATTGACAAAGGCGGGCGGGGGA
>CAZSMW010000219.1:0-4471 GCA_964607985.1 uncultured Eubacteriales bacterium | reverse complement strand
GCCCGCAGCTGCCCCCACCCGCCGAGGGCCTTCAGGCCATAATAGGTCACCAGGACCGACCCGAGGATTAGGATGAATGTCTGTAGGGCTTCGGTGTAGGCGACGGCCTTCAGCCCGCCCATGATCGTGTAGAGTCCTGTGATGACGATGACCAGGATGGAGCCGATCCAGAAGCTGTCGAGGCCCAAGAGCCGGACCTCCGGGAGGAGGACGCTGAAGACGATCCCGCCCGCAAAAATGCCGACGGCCATCTTGGTCAGGACATAAGCCACGAGCGAGATCAGGGACAGGACCGTTCGGGCTGTCGGCGAGAACCGCCTCTCGAGGAACTCCGGCATGGTGAAGACCTTCGATCGCATGTAAAACGGCACCATGACCCAGCCGAGCACGAGGAGACACCAGGCGTGCAGTTCGTAGTGGGCCATGGCGACGCCGTCGGTCGCGCCGGACCCGGCCAGACCGACCAGGTGTTCCGCCCCGATGTTCGAGGCGAAAATGGAGGCTCCAATGATGAGCCAACCCAGATGACGTCCGGCCAGGAAGTAGTCCGTCGAGGTCTTCTGCTTTTGGCGCATGACCCACCAGGCCAGGCCGAGAATGATCGTGAAGTACGCGGCGATGATGATCCAGTCAACGGGTTTAAGAATACTCATGTCCTCGAGTCTCCCTTCCTAAACATGTCGTTAATATATTGCCTGTCGTATAACGATGTCAATCACCGCAACAGCTGACCGTCGAACAGTTTGGCCAACAATTTCAGGGACACAATCCCTTTTCGGGAGAAAAGGGTTATGTCCGGAATTTTCCGGATCGCAGCGCTGAATTTCCAGGGCAAGAATCTCGGAAGTGTTCGGGGGTCGGCCGCAACATCCCCGCAAAAACCGGCGCCCGAGGAGCATATTAGGATAAATGATCCCGCCCCACCCCCTCGGCCTCCGGCTTCGTTGCGGAGTTCCTCTGTATCGCTGTCGAAAACGGGGGGGAGTGTGGCACCCGGTTCCCTCCGAACAACGGCCACCCTCTTATTATTGAAGAAAGCCCAGGAAGGATATGAAAGGATCACATCACTGACAGTCGGCCGGACAGTTTATGGGGATATCTATGCCAAGAGCTTCTATAGCTTGGGAAGATCGCCGTCACGTAATAAACTAGTGAAAATTACTGCCAGTTATGCTATGTTAAGCACATGAGCCATCAAAAAGACCGCAGAATTTCCCGTCGCTCTTTCATGGGAAAAACCGGGGCAGCGACGCTGCTCCTTTTCTTCCCGCCCTGGACGCGGCGACTGCGCGCCGGGCCCGATATCAAATCCAGAATCTTTCAAGTTTCGGGGATACCCAGCTTGCCCTTTACCGGGGATGGGAATAGCCACGCCGGAGTGGAGGCCTTGCTGACCCTCTTGGGCGGCCAGGGGCTCAAGTTTTTCAGGTCCAGCCAAATCAGCGAACTCGCCGGTCCCGAGGGAATGATCGCCGCCGACGACGTGGTGCTCATCAAGGTCAATGCCCAGTGGAAATATCGCGGCTGCACTAACAGCGATGTCGTCCGCGGCCTGATCCAGAGGGTCCTCGAACATCCCGACGGCTTCTCCGGCGAGGTGGTGATTGTTGAAAACGGCCAGGGCCGCGGCAGTCTCAACTGCGATACTTCCTCGAGCTACAACAACGACGAAGTCCATGCCAACGCCGTGAATGAAAAACACTCTTTCCTCTACCTGGTCGAGCATGTCTTTATCGACCCGCGGGTTTCCGCTTTTGAGCTCGACCCCATCAGGTCCACGTTCATCGGCGCCGACGATCATCAGACCGACGGCTATCGCCGTTACGAGAATGTCTCCTATCCCTGTTTCACCAGTACCGGCGGCAGGCGAGTTGAATTGCGGGAGGGGGTATGGGCGGGATCCGAGTACCGCCAGAATCTCAAGCTGATCAATGTGCCGGTGCTCAAGCACCACGGCACTTCGGAGCTTACCGCAGCGCTCAAACACATGTACGGGCTGGTTTCCATGAACGACGGCAACAAGAGTGGCCGCCATTACGACAGCCTGGGTGAGACCTGCGGCAAGATGATGGTCTCGGTCCGGACGCCGGCGCTGAATATCGTGGATGCCATCTGGGTCTCCCACAAGGCGCTTTCCGGTTACCCGGCCAGTTCCACCCATGAGGCCAAGGTCCTTCTGGCTTCGCAGGACCCGGTGGCCCTGGATTACTGGGCGGCAAAAGCCGTTCTCTATCCCATCGACCAGAATTCCAGCCACCATCCCGATAATCAAAGCATCCGGCGCTGGCTGTCAGCCGCAGAAACGATCATCAATCAGCGTGGCGGCCTTTACAATCCCGAATGGGGGATCATGACGGGCCTGGTCACCCGCGACGAGTCGCGGATGGTCATCGCCTCCGTCGAGATCGGGGAGCCTGACCTGCCCGACCGACTGGAGCTCGCTTCGCCCAATGGCGGCGAGAGCTGGCCCCTCGGTTCAGCGCAAACCATCACCTGGAAGGTGCAGGGAAATCCCGGGACACAGCTAAAAATCCAGCTCCTTAAAGGGGGAGATTTAAGCCAAACCCTGAGTACAACCGCATCCTTGTCGGCCGGCTCCTTCAGCTGGAAAGTGCCCGGCTCTCTGCCGCCGGGAAACGATTATACGATCCGCATCATTTCCCGGCAGAATTCCGCCCTGCGTGACGCCAGCGACCAGCCGTTTTCCATTGGCATGGCTCCTCCCGGCAGCCGCTTGACCATGATCTCACCCAACGGCGGTGAATCATGGAAGCGAGGCTCCAACCAGGCCATCGTTTGGAATTACAGTGGCCAGCCGGGAGGCACCGTCAAAGTCTCGCTCTTGAAGAGCGGTGACGAGGTTCGGACTATCGCTTCATCGACATCCCTTGGATCCGACGGAAGCGGTGGCCTATCTTGGGCCATTCCCGCCGACTTGCCGGCGGCCGGGAATTACCGCATCCAGGTCCGGTCCAGGCTCTTTGCCGAGTGTCGTGACAAAAGCGACTTGCCTTTCACTATCACCTGATAGCGAGGATTTAGAAAAAGAGGCGGAGTTGCTGCTGATATATTGCCTAACTCGAGAATCCAGAGATCCGGTCTAAACGGTCGGTTTCCCGAAAGCGCCGCTGGTAAGATTAAATTGGCCAGGGCGATCACTTTGGTCAAAACATGGTCATAGATCGGCCAGTGGCCGTCATTTCCCAATGCTTTTCACGAAGATTGACATCGCCTTGCGGCTGGCGGTATATTTCCGGCGTGATCAAAAGGGGAGAGTCATTGACCTGCCCCCTTTCATATCGTTCCAGCCGATGTGTTAAGATTTTGCTGTACTGAGCCTGCCCCCTAATTAGGTCCATTTTTTAGGGATGAGGCTCTGAATTCGTATTTCATTTTGAGATGTGATATAAAAACATCAGGTCTTCGATTCGCGAAAAGGAGGCTGCCATGTCCGAACACCGCCACAACAGTTCCAACCGGATCTTTTGGGGCCTGGTCCTGATCCTCGTCGGGGTCCTGGTTCTTTTCGAGCGCTTCGGCTTTCACGATCTCGGGCATTTGCTTTCGACCTGGTGGCCCGCGATCTTCATCTTGATCGGGATTTCGATCCTCCTCGGGAATGGCTTCCGCGATCCGGGCGCGGGGCTGTTTTTCATCATTTTCGGAGGTTTTTTCCTCCTCCGGGAACTCCACATACTCGAATACGACGCCTGGCACTATATCTGGCCGGCCGGCCTGATCGCTCTCGGGTTGTGGATCATTCTGCGACCGGCTTTTCGACATCGCGGCGTCGAGGGGATCCCGACGACCATGGGCAACGACCTCGAACTGACCTGTGTTTTCTCGGGAGTGAAGCGCCGGGTGGAAACGGCGGCTTTCAAGGGTGGTCAAGTGACGGCCGTGTTCGGCGGGGCTGAGGTGGATTTCACCAGGGCCGGGCTTGACGGGGGAAAAGCCGTGATCGAAGCCACGGCGATTTTCGGCGGGGTCAACATCATTGTCCCCCGGGACTGGAAAGTCGTCGTGGACGGAACGCCGATTTTGGGCGGATTCGAGGAGAAACATCGGAATCCTTCCGAAGCGGAGGCTAAGGCCACTCTTTATGTCAGAGGGACCTCCATCTTCGGCGGTATTACGGTCAAGGACTGAACGATTCTACCGTTTGAGGAAAGCACGTCTCCTGCTCCCGACGGTCGTCATCACCCCGGCTGCGGGGAGTTAGTTCTGGCTTGCTTAGGAGGGGAGATTCATCGGCTGGAGCGGGAATTCGCTGCGCCCTGGAAAAGCAATGAAAAGAAGAAGTTTTCTCAAGTTTTTCGTGACGGCAGTCCCGATGCTAAATCTGAAACGGAATTCCTTTCCCAAGGGAAAGGAGATCGACATTAGAGAGAAATTGTTTGATACACCCAAAGGAGGTGAAACCGTGAGCATTTTCTTGGTAGAATCGTATGTCGTCAAGGCAGAAAAGCGG
>CAZSMW010000218.1:0-8710 GCA_964607985.1 uncultured Eubacteriales bacterium | reverse complement strand
AAGCATGTCGCCGGGAGCCAGGCGGGCGCTGCCCGCGGCATAATCGACGCCCGAGAACATGCCGAGACAGAAGCCCGTGCTCTCCAGCCGCCGCACGCCGCCGCCGGCTTCGAGGAGGATCGGAGGGTTGTGGCCCGCGTTGACGTAGGCCAACGTCCCCGCCGCCGCGTCCAGGATGCCGAAGAAAAAGGTGATGAACGTGTGGCTTTCCGAGCTCTTGTGGACGAAGGCGTTGAGCCGCGACGCCAGGTCCGTCAGGCTCGTCCGGGCCCCCAGCTCGGCGTGGAGCGACGCCCGCAGGGAGGCCATCAGGAGGGCGGCGCCGATGCCTTTGCCGGAGACGTCGCCCACGGCGATGCCGAGGCGATAGGGATCGACCGGGACGAAATCGTAGTAATCCCCCCCGACTTCATAGCAGGAGACGTTCGACCCGCTGATTTCGAAATGCTCCATGCGGGGATCGTGGCGGGGCAGAAAATCCCGTTGTAGCTTGGCCGCCCATTCGAGGTCTTTCTCGATCCGTTGGAGGAGGCCTTCCGAGCGCTCTTTTTCGGCTTGGAGGAGCCGGAACGTCCGGTCTCGTTGTCCGACGAAGAAATAGATCGTATAGACCGTGAAAACCGCCACCAGGACGAAGGTGATCCAGAAAAACAGGGTGGAGACCGGGGGCCGAACCGCGTCGGTCCGGAAGATCGTCACTTCGAGGCCCAGGGCGACGGAAAACAAGCAGAGATAGAGAATAAAGACAAAGATGGCCCGCTTCCTGTTGGGGAAGACCATGGCGTAGAGAACCCCGATCAAGCCCATGAAGATGGCGCCGTCCGACCGGAAAAATCCGCCCAGCAGGCAGGTGATGACGAACGAGCTCAAGACGAGAAAGATCTGGCTGCTGAGCGCGAAGCTCTCAATATTTTTTCGGACGACGGCAAACAGAAACAGGGAACCGAACCAAAAAACGGCGTGAACGAGCCAGAAAACGGCAGGCTTCCGTTGGGCCAGAAGCAGGTAAGTGAGAGCCATTCCGGCGGTGAGAGGGGCGGCCAAGGCCAGGGTGATCGTCCAGATCCGCTTGAGCAGCAGGATTTGTCCGGAATCGGACGGGTCGGCTCCGATATTTCCGACGAGATCGACCGTTTTTCGAATGAGACTCAATCGCCTTCTCTTCCCTCCGCGGCGACGCGGTGCATTCCCGCTCGGGACAATAAATCGAGCCCCTCGCGATGCGTGTACTATATCGCCGGCCGCACGGCGCTGTCAATCGCTCCGGAAATCGGCGTCCTAGTCGCACTAGCCATCTTCATCGGGAAGACTCGCTTGATCAACAACATTCGGATTTCGAGCCAAGGATAGAGGTGCAAGATTCAAGTTGTCCGTCCGCGCTCTCCAGGCGTCATTGACATGTTCCAAGCCCTGATTTATGCTTCCGTACCGTGGCGAGATGGGATAATCGATGCGAAAACGCGTCTCCAACCGGCTCAGCAGAAAACGAAATACCTATGATGGAGAACGTTTGCGAAATCCCCACACCGTGCTCTGCCTGGGCAACGGCCCCAGCTAGGAGGATCCGCAGCTCGTGTCACTCGGCCACGACTGCCTGATCCGCGTCAACTGGCGTTGGAAGGAGCGTGGATTTCTGGTGCATCCGCAGATCGTATTCGTCGGTGATGCCGCCACGCTCCACAAGGTCGACGCGGCCGTGTTCGTAATCTGGAATCGGTCGTTGGAGCAAGGCATGCTGCTGCGGCACCTCCTGGCCCGGGGGCCGGGCATCATGCGTTATTTCACGATGGAGCGGATTGCTCCCGTGATCCGCGACCGTGCCTGCCCCCCCGGCCCACCAACGGAGCCCTCATGATCGCCGCGGCCGCCGCGCTCAATCCCGCCCGCCTGATCATTGCGGGCGTTGATCTCTACCAGCATCCCGAGGGACGCTACCCGGGAGATCTGCTCGGCGCGAATGCCTACGCCCGGGCCCACACTCGCGCGACCGATCTGGACATCATCCGCACGGCGCTCGCCCAGTATCGCGGCGAAGTAACCATCCTGGGCGACGCGCTGCGGACGGCGTTGGAGCACGCCGACGAGGTCCGCCGTGAATGATCTCGAGCCGTTTCGCGATCGGCCTGTCCGCGTGCTGGTGGTGAAGCTCAGTTCGCTGGGCGACGTCATCCACGTCACCGGGGCCCTGCGGGCGATCCGTCAATCGCTGCCGCTGGCCCGGATCGCACTCGCGGTGGAGGGCCGCTGGCGGGACGTGGTCCGCAACAACCCCAACGTGGATCTGCTCGTCGAGTCTTCCCCGCAGCACCGGCTTTCCCTCTCCTATCTCGCGGAGATCCATCGCAGTCTGGCCGCGCACGGCCCCTACGACATCGCGCTCGATTTCCAGGGAAACCGCCGCAGTGCCGCTTGGGTCTACCTCAGCCGCGCCCGCGTCAAGATGGGACGGGGGCACTTCCGCCCCGGCTGGCGGCAGGCCGTCGTGCCCAATCTCACGCAGCACGCCGTGACCGTCTGTGCCGACATCTGTCGGAGCATCGGCATCGGGGTGGGCGATCCAGCGCCCGAGATCCACACCGACGTCCGGGAAGAAGAACGGCTCGAGCAGCTGCTCGCCGAGGAGGACATCCCGTCCGGCGGATACGTGGTGCTCAATCCATTCAGCCGCTGGCCGTCGAAAAGCTGGCCCCTCGACAACGTGGCGGAGGTCATTCGACGACTGCAGGCGGCGACACCACTCCGCCTCGTGCTCAGCGGCGGCCCGGAGGATCGGGATCACGCCGCCGCACTGCAGCGTCTCCTGGGCCCCTGCGCCGTCCCGTCGCTCGTGGGCCGCCTGTCCCTCGGTGCAGCCCTCTGCCTCTTTCGCCGCGGCCGCCTGATGGTGAGCTGCGATTCGGGGCCCATGCATGCCGCGGCGGCCTTCGGAGTGCCGACGATCGCTCTCTTCGGCCCGACACATGCCGAGCGAACCGGACCATGGGGTCCACGCCACCGCGTGATCCAGGCCAGGCGGCCCCCCAACCATCACACCTACCGCGGCGATCCCGAGGGCACGCACATGCGGCTTCTCGATGCCGACACGATCCTTGCCGCCATTCTGTCTGAGCTCTCGACAGGAGAGTCGCCATGAGGATCGCCCTGCTGATCGAACGCTTCGACCAGTTTGGCGGTGGACTGGAGTAGTGGACGTGGGGCCTGGCCCACGCCCTCGCGGAACGCGGCCATGTGGTCACCGTGCTGGCGTTTCGCGCCCCTGCTCCGGCCGCAGCGCCGTTCGTCACGCTCCGCCTCCTTCCCTGGCACCCGAGCCGTTTCGACAACGCCATCTTCCTGGGCGGCAAGGCAGACCACGTCGGCCGCATCTGCGAGCGGGCCGCCTGGGTCATTGCGGGCAACGAGCACCTCGCCGCGTTTGCCCGCCAATTCACGCCCCGCGTCACCGTCATCCCGACCGTGAACCAGGTCGATGAGCTGCACGATCTCGCCACGCTGAAAACCACGGAGGCCGAAACGCCTCCGCGGGCAGCGACAACACTCCCCGAAGTCGGCGAGCAGCTAGTCTTCGCGGGTCTGCCGCAGGGCTTGACGAAGGCATCGGTATTTCCAGGCATGGTGTCAGCCGTAGGCAGTGGACTCGTCAGCAGGCCTCAATGCGACCTCATTCAGACGAATATTAAGGCTACTGCCGCTGCTTCGCCTCGGGGTGGCCCCGTACCATTGCGTTTCCCATTGCCTCCAACGAGCGTCAACGGCTGTTGACGTTTTCTCGACCTGATTCGCCCTTCCGGGCCGCGGATCCCCCGGCCGAATATTTCTCATAGCTCTCTTATGCCGAAAGGGAGGTCCGGGTGATTTCCGGCTCATCGGGTAGCGCTGACGGCTTTCAAGTTGTCCGTCCGCGCTCTCCAGGTTTCATTGACATGTCCCCAGCCCTGATTTATGCTTCCGTACGGCGGCGAGATGGGATAATCGATGCGAAAACGCGTCTCCAACCGGCTCAGCAGAAAACGAAATACCTATGGAGATAACCGAGGAAGGTGCCCGTTGCGAAAAAGGTATTCCCTCTCCGTCCGGAACGGTTTCGTAGTCTTTTGCGTCGCAGGAGCGATCACAGCCGCTGCTTGTACCGATCCGTTGTCGCGCGAGCCGTATGCCGGTCAGCACCAGCCCCAACGGAATATTCTCATACCCAATATCGACGACGATAACGGCGACGGTGTTCCCGACGTGAACGCGATACCCCTCCCGGCCGGCACGGACGATGACATGCTCCAAATCCAGGTCTTTCCGGAAGGGAAGCTCCCCCTGCGGACAATGGTCCGGGCCGATATTTCCGAGCCGTGGACCTCTTTCGCACGCGCATTTGTTCGTCAGGCCTCTCCCGACGGCTCTCGGTTCGCCCCGCCACCCGTTGAATTGAATTTGGCCGACATCAGGAGGGAAGGAGTCGTCATCGGAGTCGAGGCCGCCGATTTCCCTGCGTCGGACCGCCCGCCAACGATTGAGCTGAAGGTCATGTTCGAAACGCGGGAGGGGCAGCCGCTTCTCCAAGAAAAGCTCCTGTGCCGAGTGGCTCCGTTCCTGCTCTCCTCCTGCCTTGACCCGGCCGAACAAGTCCAGGTCGTTAAGACGAGAGCGACAGTGCAGTTCGTCCGTAATCTCGAGCCGCTCGTTGTGGCGGCGGGAGCCGAACTTGAGATCGTCGAAGGAGTGTCGATTCCGGAACACGATATCTGGATCCAAGATGCCGTGGAGATCGGCTATGCGACCGATGGAGAACGGCTGATGCACATCGCCCTTCACGGCAACCGCGGCCGGGAGCTCGATGCCGTGTTCGCGAAGAAAACCCTGGGGAGGAACTTCGGCGTCATAAAAAGGGGCGACTTCCGCGGCAAATCAGCCGAGTGGATCGATTGGTATGGAAATCTCGAAGTAAGCCCTCCCGTAAAGGCGAAGGGTCGTGATTTCAGGAACGGCCGCATCTACGCGGGGACCCAAGCCGAGCGAGCGATGCATCCGGAGGTCATCAAGTTCCTGGAGGCCCAGGGCGCCCAGGGACCCGTGCTCTGGCTCGATACGTCCTGGCTCGTCATCGGGCATGTCGACGAGACTGTCTCCTGGGTACCATCCAAGGTCGGCGCTCCGTTCCGGATGATGATCCCGTCGCCGCGCCTGGCTGTCGAGATCATCAAGCAGGCTGAGCAGCATGCTCCCGGAGGGATCTTGAACCGGGGCACAAAGAGAGAGGGTGACAAGCCCGGTGAGTTCGAACGGCCCGTCGCCGAAGCATTGAGAGACAAAGATCTGATGGCGACGCAGGAGCGCGTTCAGGAAAAGATCGACGCCGTCCGCCGGACGCTTCAGGACGAACTCGGAGTGGCCGACGCGGGCATCATCGAGATCCCTGTCCTGTTCAATTCGGATAAGAGATGGTTCCCGGGTCGCTATTTCGCCGAGACGGTCAACATGGTCAACGGCCTGCTCGTCGGGAAGGACTACATCGTCCCCGATCCGCGCGGCCCGCTGGTCGATGGCAAGGACGTCCTGCTCCAGGCTGTCAAGGACCGTCTCGAGCCGCTCGGGTGCCGGGTCGTCTCCCTCGACTGCTTTGACCCCTATCACCGTTGGGGCGGCGAGATCCACTGCGGCACGAACGCCACGCGGCGGGCCGGACCGAGCGTGACTTGACAGCCCAACTCATGATGCCCTATCGTCTTTGACGATTGCAGCCGAGAAAAGGAGTCCCCATATGCCAGCCCACCGTTCTCAGGGAAAGGACAGACCCTTCTATATCCTCTTTCTACCAGGTGCGGAGAATAAGGCTGTTAATCTCCGCTTTATGTGCGGATATTGTCCCTTGAAATCTACGGAGAATATGGATATAATATACGCAGGATGTGCGGAGAATGAGCCAATATATACACCAACTAACTGACTGGCCCCATTTTCGTTGGGATCAAGAAGCACTGTCCACGCCGCTGGCCGAAGTGCGTCTGCGGCAGGGTCGTCTTATTGGGCAAATGGAGAGCCTCGGCTTTTCCCAACGCGATGAGGCCGTACTGCAGACATTGACGGACGATGTTGTAAAATCCAGCGAAATCGAAGGCGAGATTTTAAATTCCGACCAGGTGAGATCTTCTATTGCGCGCCGGTTGGGCATGGACATCGCAGGCCTTTTGCCCTCGGATCTCCGCGTGGACGGCGTGGTGCAAATGATTCTCGAAGCAACGCAAAACTTTGCCCAGCCTCTGACCAAAGAACGCCTATGCGGTTGGCATACGGCCTTGTTTCCCGACAGGTCATCGAACATCCGGGTGGGTGCTTGGCGGGACGACGCCAAGGGGTCAATGCAAGTCGTGTCCGGTGCGATCGACCGCGAGCGCGTCCATTACGAGGCGCCGGCGGCCAATCGTTTGGAATCCGAATTGGCCGCGTTCCTCGATTGGGCGAATCGGACCGGTGAAATAGACCCGGTGCTGAGAGCCGCGAAAGCCCACCTATGGTTTGTGACCATCCATCCCTTCGACGACGGCAACGGACGCATCGCCCGCGCTATCGCGGATTGGGCGCTGGCCCGATCCGAAAATAGCTCGCGGCGCTATTACAGCATGTCGACGCAAATTCGCAGGGAGCGCAAGAAATACTATAATGCCCTCGAGCTGGCCCAAAAAGGCACTCTCGATATTACGAACTGGATGCAGTGGTTCCTGGGATGCCTGACCCGAGCTATTGCAGGAACGGAAGCCTCGCTCGCCACCGTCTTTCTGAAAGATCGGTTCTGGAAGACGCATTTCCACTTGGCCTTCAACGAGCGGCAGCGCTTGATGTTGAACAAACTGTTGGACAGGACCTTTGAGGGCAAGCTCACTTCAACCAAATGGGCAAAGCTGGCCAAATGCTCTCAAGACACAGCGCATCGGGACATCGTTGAACTCATGAAGCACGATATCCTGGCTAGAGATACTGCCGGTGGACGAAGCACGAGCTATTCGTTGGCTATGGGGGACGGATATTTGAATTTTTAGGGAATATACATTCGATTACGCTCAACGTGACGGCCGCATAATTTATTGGCCGATTCCGGTCAAGACACCTTTCCGGGGCGGGTCCTTTACGTCGAAGGGCGCCGGGTAGCCGACGAACTCGACGTGTTTCTGAGCGTATCGGCGGCGATTGGGCAGCAGAACACCGAAGGGCCGATCCGGAACGTCTTCGATCTCGGATCGTCGCTCCAAAAGCGGGGGGCGATGCGGAAGCCCGACAAATCCCGGAGCAAGGTCGGATCGCGGGGGTCGATGTTCTCCACGTTCACGTCCGTCCCATAGGCGAATTTTTTGGGAAGGGACCGGGTGTAAGCATGATCCTGGGAGGTGATCTCGACCCGCAGTTCGCCCGCGGAGCCGTCCTCGGCTAAACGGATTCCGGTCAGAGCCCGCATGTTCTCGACGGACATGCCGCCCTCCCCGAAAATTTATCCGGCTGGACCGGCCCAACAATCTAAGTTTAGCCGGCGGACCGGCTTCTGGAACCGCCATCTGCCTGTCCGAATCCGAATATCTGATCAACTGGCACAGAACACATGTTCGAATATTAGGGCTACTGCCGCTGCTTCGCCTCGGACCGGCTCCGTACCCTTGCGTTTCCCATTGCCTCCGACGAGCGGCAACGGCTGTTGACGTTTTCTCGACCTGATTCGCCCTTCCGGGCCGCAGTTATCGCCTCTTTCCAGGGAGACGCGGTCATATTCTTGATGTTGGCCCGTTTCTTGAGGCTTCTCTCCTGCTATGGCGGGAGTCTATCGTCCTCGACATCCGGAGACGAAGCCGGAGGCCGAGCGGGTGGGGAAGTACATGCTCCGGCCGGTGCTCGCCCTGGAGCGCCTGACGTTTCTGGAACCCGAGGGCAAGGTCGACCCCATGCTCTGTCCCAAATGCGGCGGTCGAATGAAGGTTATCGCGTTCCTCGCGGATTTCTCCGTGGTCGATCGTAGCTCTCCAGGCGTCATTGACACGTTCCCAGCCTTGATTTATGCTTCCGTACGGTGGCGAGATGGGATAATCGATGCGAAAACGCGTCTCCAACCGGCTCAGCAGAAAACGAAATACCCATGGAGACAAATCAATTCCTAATTAGGAAAATAAAAATGAATGCACGCAAATCACTCGGTATTCTGACAATTATTATCACTTTTATTGTTCCATTTCACAGGAATTATGCTCAGATCGCCGAACCTGTTTCAGCTAGAAACGGAATGGTCGTATGTTCAGAGCGAAATGCATCAGAAATTGGGTTACAAATATTGAAGGAAGGAGGTACCGCAATTGATGTTGCAATTGCGATGTCCTTTGCATTAGCTGTCACATATCCGGGTGCCGGGAACCTCGGAGGAGGAGGTTTCCTTGTATACTATAGAAACGATGGGATGATAACCAGTATAGATTTTCGGGAAAAAGCCCCACTGAGTTCTAACGCCAAGATGTTTCTTGATGAATATTCCAAAATAAAGGATAATGCAAATCACGAAGGAATATTGTCTGTAGGTGTTCCCGGTACAGTTGCCGGATTAGAACTCGCTCACAAGAAATACGGGAAACTATCCTGGGAAAAATTGCTAGCACCTGCTATCGGCCTGGCAGAAAACGGATTTCACGTCAGCGAATACCTGTCAAGTAATTTCAAGTATTTCAGAGACGGGTTTTTGAAATAT
>CAZSMW010000217.1:0-4817 GCA_964607985.1 uncultured Eubacteriales bacterium | reverse complement strand
GATCACCAAGAACACCGCCCGGGAATACGAAAAACGCCACCCCTTTCACAAGTGGGGGCCTTGCTGAGTGCCGCCGAGGTGATCGGCGGTCGCTACGATTGGATCGCATTTGGAGCTTGATGTTGGAAATTGCCATTATTTCATTACTTCATGACTTGACGACTTTCTGTTTATATGATATCATTACTTCGAGGTAATGGTCATGCTCTGCAAAAGAACCTATAAAAACCAGGTCACTCTGCCTAAGAAAGTCATGGAAGAGTTCGAGGGCGTGGAGTATTTCGAAGCCCGCGTTCAGGACGGCCGGATCGTCCTTGAGCCCGTCAAGATGACCGCGGTGAGCGAGACGGCCCTGGAAAAAGTCAGGGAGAAAGTCGCCGCCCTTGGACTGACGGAAAAGGATATCGACGACGCCGTTTCCTGGGCCAGAAGGGCGACGAAGAAATGAAAGGGACCGCCTCCCCGCGTGTCGTCCTCGACACCAACGTCCTGATTTCAGCCCTTCTCTTCCGCGGACTTCCGGGCCGGCTTGTTCCCTTGTGGCAGGAG
The DNA here is from genome assembly GCA_964607985.1 of uncultured Eubacteriales bacterium. Lineage (GTDB taxonomy): Bacteria > Acidobacteriota > Aminicenantia > Aminicenantales > Saccharicenantaceae > JALHVH01. Next base: position 4,268 of record CAZSMW010000217.1, on the reverse strand, counting down.
CGCAAGATCGTTCTCCTCGTCTCCCCTGAAATCCTGAAAGAATATATTAAGGTCCTGTCCTACCCAAAATTCGGGCTCGATGAAGAAGAAATCAAGACTATTCTCCGGAAGGAGGTCCTGCCCTTTGTCGAACCGGTGCGGCCCGGTACGCGAATCGAAATCATCGAAGAAGATCCGTCTGATGACAAGTTCCTGTCGTTGGCAGTGGACGGAAATGCGGAATTTCTCGTCAGCGGCGACCGGCATCTGCTCGGGATCAAGAAATATCGTAAAACCGGGATCGTCACTATTGCCAAGTTTCTCGACATCATGAGACGCTCATAGGACACAATGACATTTCATTGAAGAAAGGTCTGATAACGGGGCGAAAAATGGTCTTGGGCCGTAAGGCTTCCCGGTGTTCGCCTCAGTCCCGAGGCACGGATTCCACCTCTTCGATGGTCAGAGGCTTCCGTTTGCCCAAGATAAGGTGGCCGTCCTCGGTGATCAAAGCGTTCTCCTCGTTGCGGATGCCGCCGAAGTCTTTCCAGGCTTCGATGCGATCGTAGTCGAGGAAGTCGGTGAGCCTCCTTTCGGCTCGCCACTGGTCGATGAGCTGGGGGATGAAATAGATTCCGGGCTCGACAGTCAGGACAAAACCCGGGCGGAGGGGCCGGGCCAGCCGGAGCGACTTCAGGCCGAATTGAGTGCTCTTGGGCTTTCCCTCGTAGCCGACGTAGACCTCCCCGAGGTCCTCCATGTCGTGGACGTCGAGACCCATCATGTGTCCTTCGCCGCAGGGGAAGAAGAGAGCGTGGGCTCCCTGATGGACCGCTTCGTCGACATCGCCCTTCATCAGGCCGAGGTCCTTGAGCCCCAGGGCTATCGTTTTGCAGGCCAGGAGGTGGACCTCGCGATGGGCCACGCCGGGCTTGAGGGCCCCCTTGGCAGCTTCATGGGCGGCCAGGGTGATCCGGTAGATCTCCTTCTGTCGCTCCGTGAACTTAGGATCAACGGGCATGGTGCTGGAGAGGTCGCCGGCATAATGCATGGCCGTCTCGGCGCCGGCATCGAGGAGGAACATCTGACCGCTTTTCAGCCGGTTGCCGTGATAGTGATTGTGCAGGGTTTCGCCGTGGACCGTGGCGATAATTGGGAACGCGAGGTCTCCTCCCGCGGCCAGGGCCACCCGATGGACGGCCGCGGCCACCTCGGCCTCGGTGACGCCGGGCTTGACCATGCGCATAGCCACGTTGTGCATATCCACGGAAATATTGACGGCCTTCTCGATCTCGGCGATCTCTTCCACCCCTTTGACGGCCCGCATTTCGACAACAGAACGGATGAGCTCGACCGAGGCGTCGGAAGCTGTCTTGCCGGGTGCGACCCCAAGCCAGTTCATGAGCTTGAGCTTGTTCTCGGGCCTGTAGGGAGGCAGGAAATGGACCGGACGCTTTTTCGCCTGGATGTCCGCCAAAAGCGCCTCCAGTTGAGCGATGGTTCCCGTCCTCATGACGCCGGCTTTCGCGGCCCTCTCCCGGATGGTCGGCTGTGGCCCCATCCAGACGAAGTCCTCGATGGTCAGGTCGTTGCCATAGATTGTGTCCGTCCCTTCGTCGAGGTCAGCGATCCCGGCCAGCCCGGCGAAATCGAGTCCGAAGAAGTACAAAAACGAGCTGTCCTGCCGGAAATGATAAGTGTTGTCGGCATAGTTCATCGGGCTCTCCTCGTTGCCGAGAAAGAGAACAAGCCCCGACTTGACCTCCGCGCGCAGACGGTCCCTTCTGGCGACGTAAATGTTGCGATCGAACATGGCGGCTCCTTTGCCCAAGATAAAAAACTATCCTAACACGTTTACCGGGAACGGGATAGTTTACCGACCCAGAACCCATATCGTAGGGACCTGCCGCGGCATCGGATTTCCAAAGCGCGGGGAACTCGAAGGTCAGCTCGAGAATCGCTTGATAGCAGGCCGGCCCCTCTAACGAGCTCCGCTCTAACTAATGCGAACGCACTAAAAAACGTCACAATGTATAAACGGCACTGAATGCCGTCCTCAAGCCCCCGTAGCGGAGGGGGGGACCCGTCGGCTTTTTCGACGAGGGGAACCGACGGGACTGGTTCCCCGGGGGCCCAAACTATTTCATGCGTTTGTATTAATCGCCCGAATCTCGTTGAGCAGGGCTTCCAGGTCGGCAAGGGTCGTGCGCGGGTTGATGAGCGTCGACCGGAGCCAGACATGTCCGCGGAGATTCGTCTGGACGATGTAGAAATGCCCGCGCTCGAGCAGGGCCCGGCGGACGCGCCGCTGCAGCCCGTCGAGGTCCCCCTCCCCTCCTTTCAGGTAACGGAAGCAGACGATGTTGCTCTCAGGCTCCACGGCCGGTTCGAAATCGCCCGATTCCCGGAGGAGGGCGGCGAAGTCGCGGGCCAAGTCGAACATGGCGGTGATGTAGCCGGCGAAGAACTCCGTCCCGTAGGCCGCCAGAGAGATGAACAACCTCAGCCCCATCATCGTCTTCGTGCATTCCATCGTCCGGTGGGCGAAGTTGTACCACTCCTCGCGCGCGCTTTTCTCAAAAAGATAGGAGGCCTTCTCGGAGAACGCCTCGTAGCTCCTCCCCCCGTCCCTGAAAAGAACGGCGGTGATGAGGGCAGGCATGAGCAAGTTTTTGTGCGCGTCCCAGATGAAGGAGTCGGCCTTGTCCAGGCCGCGCAGAAGGTGACGGTATTTCGGGGACAGAAGGGCCCCGGCGCCGTGAGCGCCGTCGACGTGGAGCCAGAGACCCCGAGAACGAGCGAATTCAGCCGCGGCTTCGAGATCGTCGAAGCTCCCGGTGGCCGTGGAGCAAGCGTTGGCGATCAGGGCGATCGGCCGGCGGCCGCGCCTGACCGCCTCGTCAAAGGCACGCCCGAGATCGTCCGGCCGCATATGAAATAAGTCATCGACGGCCACGGGGGCTACGGCCTCCTCGCCGAGACCCATGATCGCGACAGCCCGCTTGACGCTGTAATGGCAGGATTCCGGCACGAGAACAGCGATAGGGGGCTCACTCCCGACGCCCCGGACCCAGACGTTCCCTTCGGCCGCGGCTTGCCGCGCCGCAAGGAGGGCCGTAAGATTGCCGATCGACCCGCCGCTCGTGAAGACTCCGTCCGCATCCGGTCCCCATCCGGCAAGCCCGGTCATCCAGCGGGCAAGCTGCCGTTCCATCGCGACATTGACCGGCCCCATCTCGTAGACCGCGGTCCCGTTGTTAAGAAACTGGCCCACGAGCCCGCCCAAGGCGGCCAACGGAAGCGACGTCGTGCACTGGTGCCCGATGTAGCGAGGATGGAGGAGATTATTCGACCGGTCAAGGATCTCACCGAGGAGTTCCGGGAAGGGAGTTGAAGGCGCGGAGCCGAAACGTCCGGCCCATGACTTCAGCATGGCCTCTGGGTCCTCATATTTCAGGACACTCGGACGACGCTCCGGTACTGATTCAGACAGGAAATCGGCCAATTGATTAACAACCTTGTGCCCTTCGGCGCGAAAGGATTCCGGGTCGAACGCTTTTTTCAGTTGGTCGTCATACAGGCTCATGCTGACTTCTTTCAGGCCGCGTGAGGGGGGCCGGCCGCGGCCGGCCCTGACGTTCATCGATATCTAAGGCTCAGCGCTAGCGTACCGCCTTTAAAGCGTTGATTCGTCCGTTGCCGGAATAGGGATCAGCGCCGGGCTTTAAGATGTCGTCGGCGGTCTTCTGGATGATGGTCTTAAGCCGCGCCGGGGACGTCTTGCCATACTTGCCCACGATGAGCGCCGCCACGCCAGACACGTGCGGTGCCGCCATTGAGGTGCCGGCCGCGAAATAATATTGCCACGCGCCTCCGCTGCTGCGTCCCGCTGGGCTCAGAACCATGTCCAGAGACGTTCCGCAAGACAAGTCGCCTCCCGGTGCCGCCACGTTGATAACCGATCGTCCAAAATTCGTATAGGACGCCGCTCGATCGAAGTTCGTGAGCCCGCAGGGTCCAGTCGCCGCCACCGCCATGCCGTTACCTGACTGGGCGGGGATGGACCAAATGCGGCTGTTCAGGTTGACAGCATTATTTCCCGCCGCGCTGACGCACAGAACTCCGGCAGAGGTGGCATAGTTGATGGCACGGTTGAGAGCGGCGATCAACGGCCCCGCCCCGCCACCGCCCGCGTTGATGCGGTCGAAGGTCGTGCCCAAGCTCATGTTGATCACGTCAGCCTGGACATCCGGGCCTGAAGCGTACATTATTCCCTGAATCAGCCATGA
>CAZSMW010000216.1:0-3330 GCA_964607985.1 uncultured Eubacteriales bacterium | reverse complement strand
GATCCCGATGAGGGCGTCGAACTCGCCTTTCCGGAGGTCCCTCAGGATCTTGACCCGGTCCAGGGTCTCGATGTCCGAGTGGAGGTAGCGCACCCGGAGCCCCAGCTCGTGGTAGTGGCGCGTCAGGTCCTCGGCCATCTTCTTGGTCAGCGTCGTAACGAGGGTCCGCTCGTTTTGCTTCGCCCTTTTTCCGATCTCGGCCATCAGGTCGTCAACCTGGCCCTTGACCGGCCGAACCTCGATCTCCGGGTCGGTCAGACCGGTGGGCCGGATGACCTGCTCTACGACCCTGTTTTCCGACGTCCGGACCTCGTAGGGAGCCGGCGTGGCCGAGACGTAGAGGACCTGGTTCGTCCTCTTCCCGAACTCCTCGAAGTTCAGCGGCCGGTTGTCCAGCGCCGACGGCAGACGAAAGCCATGGTCGACGAGGGTCATTTTCCGGGACCTGTCCCCGTGGTACATCCCTCCGATTTGGGGGACGGTGACGTGCGATTCGTCGATGATGGTCAGGAAGTCTTTCGGGAAGTAGTCCAAGAGCGTGAAGGGGGGCTCGCCGGGATTCCTGCCGCTCAGGTAGCGGGAGTAATTCTCGATACCCGGACAATATCCGAGCTCCCGGAACATGTCCAGATCGTAGAGCGTCCGTTCTTCGATCCTCTCGGCTTCCAAGAACTTGCCCTCGGACCTGAACAGCTCGGTCCTCTGGACGAGTTCCCGCTCGATGCCGTCGGCCGCGGCCTTGAGGACGTCTTGGGGCGTCGAAAAGAATGTTCGCGGATGGATCATGATCTTATCATAGGTATCCAACGTCTTTCCCAGGATCGGATCGACGGCGGACAGGGCCTTGATCCGACCGTCCTCGAGTTCGATCCTGTAGGCGAAGTCCTCGTAAGAGGGGAGGACCTCCACAATGTCGCCGCGGACGCGGAACGAACCCCTCTTGAAGTCGGCCTCCTGCCGTTCGTACTGGATGCCGACGAGGCTCTCGAGGATCTTTTTGCGGCTCAGGACCTGGCCCTTCTCCAGGCCGAAGCTCATGGAATAATAGGTTTCCGGGGCCCCGATGCCATAGATGCAGGAGACTGAGGCCACGATGATCACGTCCCGGCGGTCGAACAGGGAGTTCGTGGCGCATAGGCGCATCCGGTCGATCTCGTCGTTGATCGTCGCCTCCTTGGCGATGTAGGTGTTGGAGGACGGCAGGTAGGCCTCGGGCTGGTAGTAGTCGTAGTAGCTGACGAAGTATTCGACGGCGTTCCGGGGGAAGAAGCGCCGGAACTCCTGGTAAAGCTGGGCGGCTAGCGTCTTGTTGTGGGAGATGACCAGAACAGGCCTCCGAGCCCGCGCAATGACATTGGCTATGGTGAAGGTCTTTCCGGACCCCGTGACGCCCATCAGCACTTGGTGCTTCAGGCCCAACTCCAAGCCCTCGAACAGGCTATCGATGGCCCGGACCTGGTCGCCTTTGGGCTCGAATTCGGAGTGGAGTTCGAACTCACGCATCAGGAATGATTATAGCACGTCCCGATCCGTCGCCGGATAGACAAGAGGGACGATCTTATGCTATAAAGCTCTAAGATCCTTGATGAACAGAAAAATGAAGGAGGTCCTTATGAAAAGAATCCTATGGATGACTGCGGCCGCGGTGCTCCTGTTCGCGGTCTTTGCCGGGACGGGCTTGGCCCAGGAAAAGCCCCGGATGGGTGTTCTGAGGTTCACAAACCACACGAGCGCCGGCTGGTGGACCGGCTCCGTCGGCACGGAGCTGTCTGATATGCTCGCCTCCGAGCTGGTATCGACCCGGTCCTTCCAGATCCTTGACAGGAAGGATATCGACGCCGTCCTCGGCGAACAGGATCTGAGCGACACCGACAGGGTCGACAGCGCTACGAAGGTCAAGATGGGCAAACTCAAAGGGGCCAAGTACCTCGTGGCTGCGTCGGTCTCGTCCTTCGAGGAGGACGTCAAGGGGACCGGCGGCGGCGTCAGCTTCAAAGGGATCAGCGTCGGCGGCAAGAAGAACAAGGCCTATATTGCCATTGATCTGAAGGTCATCGACACGGAGACGGGAGAGATCGTGGATACCCGGACCATCGAGGCCGAGGCCAAAGGCCAGGCCCTGGCCGCCGGACTGAACTACAAAGGTTTCTCCATCCACGGGAACGACTACAAGCAGACCCCGGCCGGCAAGGCCATCCGGGCCTGCATCATTTATATCTCCGAGTACCTGCAGTGTTCCATGATCAAGGGCCAGGATGCTGATTGCATGAAAAAATGGGATGAAATGGATCGGAAGCGGAGGGAACGCGACAAGGGCGAGATCGACATCAACTAGGGGACGGTGGCCCCATCTTGATGCTGCCCCTGAACCGGGCTCCGGCCAGGATGGAGACCACGGCGGCGGCGATGTCGCCCTTCATCCGGCCGGTCTCCGAGATGAAGACTTTTTCGGTGGCCTGAATGTTCCCCGTCATCTCGCCATGAATGGTGACGTTCCGGGCGTGGACGTCGGCTTCGACCCGGCCGCCCTTCTCGACCACGAGGTCGTGAAGGCCCAGATCGATCCTGCCGGCAACCAGTCCTTCGATCACCATGTCTCCGTCGCCCGAAATATCTCCCTTGAGGACGAGGGCTTTTCCGAGGCGGGAGGACCCGTCCGCGGGCTGTTTGGCTTGATTCTCTTCATGGGGCATGGCGTCCGCCTTTCCGATAGAACTTTTTGATTATAGATTCCTCTTGAGACTGTGTCAATTCGAACACAGTTCGGGTAAGCATATCTTTTCGTGTGAGAAGGAATTCAGGCTACGGAGGCTTACGGGCGGTATCCAGTGCCGACCAGAAATAATCTGGCCTTTATTGATTCAATCACACGAAAAGAGATGTTTCCGCATCTCGGCAAGCCAACGACTCGGAACGGCGACGCTATTTATCAGTGGAACGCCGGTCCGCATGTTGACAACATGCGGATATATGCTAGAATTCCCGTGCCTTATAGGGCAAATCGAGCGGGCATAGCTCAATGGTAGAGTACCGGCTTCCCATGCCGGTTGTTGTGGGTTCGAGTCCCATTGCCCGCTCCATAATTTTCTTCTTTTCCTGAATCGTGGACCGTCAAATGAAAACCTGGATGCTTGTCGCCGATAAGGCTGCGCTCAGGGGATCGCTGAACATGGCAGTGGATGAACATCTATTTGCCATGGCCCTGGAGGAGGGCCGGACCTTCCTCCGTTTCTACCGATGGGAGAAGCCCACGGCCTCACTGGGGTACGGGCAGAGTGCCGCGCGAGCGGCGGACCTGGACTTCTGCCGCGCGAACGGCATCGATGTCGT
>CAZSMW010000215.1:0-7960 GCA_964607985.1 uncultured Eubacteriales bacterium | reverse complement strand
AATTCAACGGCTTGAAATTCAAATCGGCCTCTTTTTAACCCCTCCTTTCTATTTCCCCCCGTCCCCGTCCCCACGGGGATGGGGGGCTTTTTATTGCGGCTGTTCTCCATCCTGGACGAAGCTCATGCTGACCTTGTTGCGGCCTCGCCATTTGGAGTGCATCATGAGCTGTTCGGCCCGCTTGACCAGGCTCTCCACCGTGTCGTAGCGTTGGACGAGGCAGACGCCCATGGAGATCGTGGCGCTCAGGACGCCCGTTTCCACGGAGATATAGGATTCCGCGACGAGCAACCTCAGCTTGTTGGCCACGATATCGACCCGGGTTTCGTCGAGGTTGAGGAGGACGATCAGGAACTCTTCCGTATTCCAGCGCCCCACGATGTCGAAGTAGCGGATGTTTTTATGGACCGTCCGGGCGATCATCCTCAGGACCTTGGCGGCATTGAACCGGGCGTAGCGCTCAAGGATCTTGTTGTAATGGTCGACGTCGGCGTAGATCAGGCCGAACGGTAGGTTGTACTTTTGGAATTCGTCGAGTCGTGCCGCGAGGTGCATCTCGAGATACTTCCTGTTGGTGATCCCCGTTTCGGTGTCGATCAGGGCCATGCGTTCCAGCTCGTTCACGTTGAGGGGAATGGTCACCTTAGGCGACGTGTCGGTGAAGATCTCTGCCGTCCCGATGATCTCGCCGTCCTCCTTGAAGACCGGGATGACACGCAGGAAGACGGGCAGACGGTAGCCGTCCTTATGCCGGATGTAGAGTTTGGCCGAACGGATCGTCCCGTCCTTGAGCGTGGCGATCGTCGGGCACTTCTCCGCGTCGATCGAATGGCCTTCGTGGTCCACGAGGAGGACCACGTCTTCCGGGCATTGCTTGCCGAGGACCTCGGACCGCTCGAGGCCGGTGATCGTTTCGGCTCCCTTGTTCCACAGCACGATCCTCCTGTCTCGGTCCAGGCAGTAAACGCCTTCCTGAATTTGGCTGAGGAGGGTGTTGGTGAAACTCCTGGTCGCTCCTTCAAAGATCTCGCCGATTTGCTTTTCTTCGGTCATGGATTATTCCCCTAACTATGTATATAGCACAAAACAAATAGGGGGCACAAGACTGGTTTTCGAATTTTCCTTCCGGACGGGGAACCTTATCTGCGCTTCTTACGTCTTTATCTATGGACTTTTTATTAACCTGACCGTGCGCGTCCCTAAATCGCTGGCCCTCGAGATCGACGACGGCTCCGGCTCGATGACCGTGGCTGACGTCAAAGGGAGCGTGACCATAGAAGACGGCTCCGGCTCGATCGACATCGACCGCGTCGGCAAAGACGTTATCATCGAAGAATCCGGGAGCGGCGGCGTCCATATCGGTAAGGTCGACGGCCGCGTCATCCGCCGTGATCGCGACGATGATGACGAAGAAGACGACGAAGACGACGACGACTGACTTCCGGCAAAAGTTCTCGCGCCTTGACATCCGCCCTGACTTCGCGTTAATCTTCGTTCGGAGCGCCTCAGGGGGTGCGCGAGCATGCGACAACTCATCGGCTCCCGACTCAAAAAAGCCCGGGAAGAGACCGGCCTCCTCCAGGGTGCTTTCGCCAAGGCCGTCGGCCTCTCTTCCGAGTACATTTCCCTCATCGAAGCCGGCAAGCGCACGCCGTCCTTCGACGCGCTCGAAAAGATCGCCAAGTTCCTCAACAAGGAGATCGCCTACTTCTTCGAACAGCGCGAGCCTGCCTTCACCGTGCTTTTCCGCAGCGAATCGCTCGACGAACGTTCCCGCTCCGAACTTCAGAAATTCCGCCGCTACTGCGAGAAGTATCTCGAACTCGAGGAGACGACCGGCCGCCGCCTGGAACTCGCGCCCCTCTACGCCAATGTCTCGGCCGAGCGCATGGCCGACGAGGAGCGGCGCCGCCTCGGCCTTGGCAACGAGCCCATCCGCGACGTCTTCGCCCTCTTCGAATTGAGCGGCTGCCGCATCCTCCGCCACCCGCTCCCCAACGACTCCAAGGTCTCCGGCGTCTTTGTCTTTGTCGAAGAGAAGGGCGCTGCCTTTGCCCTGGTCAATTCGGTCGATCCTCCGGGACGCCAGGCGTTCACAGCCGCCCATGAATACTGCCACTATCTCAAGGATCGGCTCGAAAGCCCCGTCATTGATAATGCCGACGTCTTCATCGACGAATACGTCTCCCTTTATCCTCCGTGCGAGCAATTCGCCCAGGCCTTCGCCGCCCGCTTCCTGATGCCGCCGACCAAGGTCCGGGAGATCGTGGAGAGGGATATCCGGCCTCACCGTATCGGCTACGATGACGTCCTCTTCCTTAAGCGCTACTTCGGCGTCGGCGTCCAGGCGATGCTCCGGACGCTCCGGAATATGAACTTCATTCGCCGCGAGCGGTTCGAGGAGTTCTTCCAACGCGATCCGGGGCCGCGGGAGAAGGAGCTCTTCGGCAACGTCGCAGATGGGGAGGGGAGAGGAGGCCGGGGGAGCGGAGGGGTCAAGGGCCTTATCGCCAAGGCCAGGGCCAGGACCATCACCTCCGACCGATTCAAGCTCCTCGAGCACGAGGCCGAGGCCGTCCTCGAGATGCGCCGCGGGGGTAAAGAGGGGGAGCCCGAAGAACCGCCCGACGGCCAATCGACTTTGCCGACGGAACAATAATGAAATTGAGCGAGGCTGCGCGTGGACGACCCCGACCACGCACGGATTCCCTTTCTTTTGCCGCAAGGAGATAATATGCGCAAGACCGTAAAAATCCTCATCATCTTCCTGGCCTTTGACGCTGTGATCGCCGGCTTCTACTTCGGAATTAAAGCGATTTCCGCGAGCTCCGGAAAATCCCTCACGGATGCCTTCGAGTGGAAGACGATGGACGAGTCTTACCAGCCCGTGGACTACGTCGAGCAGTTCATCAAGGACGATGCCTCGCGCAAAGGCATCTTCCCCGTCCAGATCCGGAACTACGGCCGGAACGGCGACGTCCTCAAGCGCTTCAAGGGCAAGAACTTCGCCCGCTCGTCCGAATCCAGTCTCAACCTGGCCTTTCCGGGCCTCGACGACTGGACCCTCATCGATGTCAAGTACAAGAACGAGAAGGAGATGGAGGTCGCCCGGACCATCCTCTACGTCAGCATCAAGAACCAATGGCGCGTCGGCGACAGCGGCTCGTTGATGAAGTGACCTCAGGGAGGAGTCGCACGTGGCCTTGCCCGATAAGATCCGCCTGTCATGAGGGCGATAATCCGCTATAATAGAGATTCGCCTCCCCGGGACGCGGAGAAACATCAGATAAAAAGGAACCCTGTGCGCAGACAAGATATCCGCAACGTCGCCATCATCGCCCATGTCGATCATGGGAAAACGACGCTTGTCGACGCGATGATGCGACAATGCAAGCTGTTCCGCAATATCGACCAGATGGGCGATTGCATCCTCGATTCGGGCGATCTCGAGCGCGAGCGGGGCATCACCATCGTCTCCAAGAATATGTCGCTGACCTGGCAGGGCGTCAAGATCAACATCGTCGACACGCCCGGCCACTCGGACTTCGGCGGCGAGGTCGAACGCGTCCTCCGGATGGTCGACGGCGTCCTGCTGCTCATCGATGCGGCGGAAGGCCCGTTGCCGCAGACCCGTTTCGTGCTCAAAAAAGCCCTGGAGCTGGGCCTCCGGCCCATCGTTGTCATCAACAAGATCGACCGTCCGGACGCCCGGATCCACGAGGTCCTCAACGAGACCTTCGATCTCTTCATCGAGCTCGACGCCGACGATGAGCAATTGAATTTCCAGGTCATCTACGCGTCGGGCCGGAACGGCAAGGCGACGACGAACCTGGCCGACCCGGCGCGGGACCTGACCCCGCTCTTCCGGTCTATCCTGGATCATGTACCGGCCCCGGAATACGATCCTGAGAGCCCGCTCTCCGGACTGATCACCAACATCAGCCATGACGATTATATCGGGCGCATCGGCATCGGCCGTCTTTTGGGAGGCCGGCTCCGGACCGGCGACCCGATCGTGGTCCTGTCCGAAGGTGATAAGCAGGTTTTAGGACAGATCCAGAGGTTGTTCGTTTTCGAGGGACTGGAACGGACGGTGGTGCCCGTCGTCGAGGCGGGCGAACTCTTCGCCTTCGCGGGCATCCCTTCCGTGACCATCGGCGATTCCATTGCCGACCCCGAGAGGCCCATCCGCCTCAACATGCTGACCATCGAGCCGCCGACCGTCTCTATGATGTTCATGGTCAACAACAGCCCGTTCGGAGGCCGGGAGGGCAGGCATGTCACGTCAAGCAAATTGCGCGAACGTGTCGAAAAGGAGCTGAGGACGAACGTGTCCATCTCCGTCGAATGGGGCGATTCTCCGGACCGATTCACAGTCGCCGGCCGCGGCGAGCTGCAGCTGGCCGTCCTCATCGAACAGATGCGCCGCGAAGGCTACGAGTTCCAGGTTTCGATGCCCCAGGTCATCACGGAGACGGATGGAGACAAGGTGCTTGAACCCTACGAGACCCTGGTGGCCGACGTGCCGAAGGAGTGCGCCGGCACGGTCATCCGCATGTTGGGCGGAAAAAAAGGCGTGTTGGAAAGAATGATCGACCTGAAGGGGACCTATACCCGCCTGACTTTCACCGTTCCCATGCGGGGGCTATTCGGTTTCCGGATGGAGTTCCTGAGCCAGACGAGGGGCAACGGCGTCATGGCCCACACGTATCTCGGCTACCGTGAGTGGGCCGGGAAAATCGGCGGCCGCAGGAACGGCGTCCTGGTCTCCGACCACACCGGGACCGTCGCCACCTATGCCGTGGCGAACATCCAGGACCGCGGCCGCCTTTTCGTGTCCGCCGGGGACATGGTCTACACCGGACAGATCGTCGGCGAAACCATGCACGACCACGACCTGAAGGTCAATCCCACCAAGGAGAAACATCTCACCAACATGCGGTCCTCCACGTCGGATATCGCCGCCAAGATCGATGCGCCCGCCCTCCTGGCGCTGGACCAGATGATGGACTACATCAACGAGGACGAGCTGCTGGAGGTCACACCCACATCGCTTCGCATGCGCAAGAAGCTTCTGGACTTCAAGGAGAGAAAACGCGCGGGGCTGGGCCATATATCTCATATCTTGCGCAATCGAGCCGGGGAGATTCATTGAACATCATAGGAGGGAACGATGTCTTTTAAGCAGATGGTGATTTTATACCTGATCACTCTGGCCGTGTTTTTCCTGATCGACATGGTCTGGCTCGGCGTTGTGGCCAAGGACTTTTATCGCCGTCATCTCGGGACGATGCTCAGCCCCAAGGTGAACTGGGGGGCGGCCATTCTTTTCTATCTCCTCTTTATCGCCGGCCTGCTCATCTTCGTCATCCGGCCGGCCTTGGTGCAAGGTGCGGTCCTTCCCGCCCTTCTGCTGGGCGCTTTATTCGGGTTGATCTCCTACGCCACCTATGACCTGTCCAATCTGGCCACGCTCAAGGACTGGCCCTTGATCGTCACGGTCGTCGACCTCGTCTGGGGCACGACCTTGGGCGGCCTGGTGTCCCTGATCAGCACCCTCCTCGGCCGCTGGCTCCTCCGTTCCTGATGAATTCGAAACGGAAGAGAGCGGATCCGAAGTTCAGAACCTCCAGAGGTAGCTGATCTTTAGAAAGAGGCCGCGCTTGGTTTCGAAGAAACGGTCGTCCGGTTTACGCGGTTTAGGGAAGAGCGTATACTAGCTTCCCGAAATGCCGAGCTGGAGAAGGGCGCCATGGACATCAAAGTCACGAAGGAACAATACGAGAAGCTGCTGCATCTGACCTACTTGGGCAATTGGATCGTCAACGCTTACCGGACCGAAGACTTCCTGGAAGAATACAATGCCGAAGCCGAGCGCATCTATTCCTACGCTCCGGCCTTCGGGTTCAAGGACAAGATCGAATTCGACGAGCTCGAAGGCCGCACGTTTCCCGCGGCCAGGCTCGAAGAGGATCTCGATGAACTCGTCGAGGATTACGACGATTGGTCGTTCTGGGACCTGCTCATCCTGAAGCTTGCCGAGCGCGATACGGTCCGCGAATACGGGCAGGCCGCCGTGGACCACATGACGGATAAGGAGCTCGAAGAGAAACGCTCCCCCTACGTCCTAAAGTACGAAAAGGAGATCGATGCCCACGGCATCGAGAACCTCGAAGTCTACAAGATATCCTGAAAATCAGCTCTCATTTCTTTTTAAATAAAGAATCAATATCTCGCTTCCCCCGTTCCAGGTAGGGCGCTCCCTTTTCCATCCAATCCGGCCTGGGCGCTCCCTTGAGGAAGTGGTCGAAGAACTCGTCCTGGTGGACGGTCCAGTGCTTCTGGTTCTCCCGCTCCCGGAGGCCGTGTTTCTCTCCGTTGTAGTTGAACATATAGGCTTCTTTCCCCAGACGCCGGAGGGCGCTGAAGAACTCGATCCCCTGATACCAGGGCACCGCGTCATCTTCGTCGTTGTGGATGGAGAGATAGGGCGTCCGCACGCGTTCGACCCAGAAGAGGGGCGAATTCTCGACGAATTGGAGGGCCCGCGACCAGAGTGGCGCGCCGATGCGGCTCTGCGATTTCTCGTATTGCCAGGCTCGGGACATGCCCGTTCCCCAGCGGATGCCTCCGTAGGCGCTCGTCATGTTGGTAACGGAGGCTCCAGCCTGGACGGCCGCGAAGATGTTCGTTTGGGTTACAAGGTAACTGATCTGGTAACCACCCCAGCTGTGGCCCTGGATACCGACCCTTTTCGGGTCGATAAGCCCATCCCCAGGACCTTTTCCACCGCCGGGAGGACGCACTTGACGGCGCTGGAACCGGGATAGCCGATCTCGTAAACGATGTCCGGCATCAGGATGACGTATCCGTTGCTGACGTAGCGCGCGAAGTTGATGCTTGTCTCTGGAGACGGAGGATCATAGCGATGAAGGCCTGAAGCCAGGGTCTCGTAGATGTAGACCATGAGAGGGTATTGTTTTGACGGGTCGAAATCCTTGGGCTTGATGAGGACGGCCGGGAGGGTCTTGCCGTCGGCATTGATGTAATCGATGATCTCGGCTCTGCCCCAGTTGTACTCTGCCTGTTGGGGATTGGCCCGGCTGACCCTGCGGGGATCAGCGAGATCAGGGCCGCTCACCCAAAGGTCCGGGAACTCTTCAAAGCGCTGCAGGGTGAAGGCGTAGACGCCCGCGCTCTTCGCTTTAAGGAGGCCGCCGAAAAGCTTATCCAGCATGACGACCTTGGCCGGCCCGGCGGCCGCGGCGAGCGTTGCCTGATAGATCCCCGTAGCCTGGGTTTTGTCGTTCGTCACGGCCAGCAGAATGGGCTCCTTGACGGGGACCGTTTTCAATTCGGGATCGAGGTTCCGGTAGCGGAAGACGAGACCGTCGCGGCGGCCCGAGCCCTTGGTGATCATCCGTGCCTTGAGCCCGTCCGGGCTCACTTCCCAGATGTCGTAGCGATCGTAGAGGAGGACGGACGCATCGCCGTCGGTCCAGCCGGCCGGCCCGTAAGGAGACGGATCGATGGGCTCGTCCCACGTCTCCTCATCGAACCGGACGCCGAGTTTCCCGGTCAGGTTGAACGTCTTCCCGTCTGCGACCCGGTATGTATGGTAGTTATTGTCTTCGTCGTTGTAGTAAAGGAGGTTTTTGCCTCCCGGTGAGATCTGGGCGCTGTATGGCGACTTTTCGAGGACCTTTTTCCGTGAACCGTCGGCCAGGCTGACAAGGTAAATGTCCATATATTCCCGGTCCCAGGAGACGAGCCGGCGGTAAGGGATGTCGGATGTCCCGACGGCAAGCCTGGCGTCTTCGGAAAGCGTGATCTCCGGCAGGTCGGGTGTGCCGAGCCGGACGAATTTCCGGTCGTTCTCTTTGGGCCCGAGGTGCATGACGCAAAGATAGGAACGCTTCTTCTCTTTATCGGCCTGCACCTTCTGCATGGGCTGAAGGAA
>CAZSMW010000214.1:0-12241 GCA_964607985.1 uncultured Eubacteriales bacterium | reverse complement strand
CCGAGAACCAGGCATAGCCCAGGCACCAGGCCATGATGAACAGGTAGTAAATGACGATGGCCATAGGCAGAAAGACGCCGAAGGCGCCGATATATTTCGAAACCCGGTGCTTCCACATGAGTTGAAACATCCCTGGCGTCGATCCATGCCCATGGGCGCCCCCATAGCGCCCGATGGTCCACTCGACCCACATCATCGGGACTCCCATCAAAACCAGGGCGCAGAAATACGGGATCAGGAATGCTCCTCCCCCGTTGGAGGCCGCCTTGGCCGGGAAGCGGAGGAAATTGCCGAGCCCGATGGCGTTCCCCGCCATCGCCAGAACAAGCCCGATACGTGTTGCCCAACGCTCGCGGCTCACGCCGCCGGCGTCCTCCTCGACCGCTTTCTTCTTGCCGAAGAGGATGCGCGACATGCAGTAGAGGCTGAAGCCCAGGATGGCGCCCCAGCCGAGCGTGAGCGAGATCCAACCCCAGAAAGAGATTCCTTGATTCATGCCGACCTCCGACTCTTAAAAGGTTTCATCTTGCGATCAAAAAGTGACTTATAGCACAGGGCCTCGCGGGATGTCAATATTTGCGGTGACATATTTGTCGAGCATATTGTCAAGGCATATTTGTCGAGCTAAAAACCCTATCGGCGATTTTTGGGGAGCTAAAACTCTTTGACGATGTCGTCGGCGGTCCCGAACGCGCCGTCGGGGCCGGCCGATGTCAGGCGGAAGCCCGAATCGGAAAGACGCTCATACGTAAGCGTCCGTCCCCAAGCGTCAAGAGACCCTGCGCCGACCCCCGGCTGGGATCTTTTAAGCTCGGTAAGGTCCGCCGGCGCTTGGCCTTCCCCGCCCATATGGGAGAGGATGATCCTTCCGAGCTGCTCCATATTGACCTTGGTCAGATCGATCTTCGCCCCGGCGTAGGCGTCGACCATGGTCCGGATGTTGCTCTTCCCTTCCGTTTTGGCGAAGTAGATGAAATAGACGATGACGAGGCCCATCATCAGGACGATTAATAAACCGCGGATCTTCATGTGCCCCCCCTGCGGTTGAGGTTCAATCTGTCCCTAGGCGCGAAGCGGTCCCGGGCGAAAGAAGCGATCCGGGAAGCCACGGCCGCAACTAGGGCGTCGGGGACCCCGTCCACGTGGCCGGACTGGAGTCTCATGTCACAAGACTCGTTGACGTAGTCAATCACGATGGACCGGTCCGTTTCGTCACGGACGATCTCTGTCGAGAAAAAGCGGAGTTTTGAGACGGAGGCGATCCGGCGGACGATGGGATAGAGCGCGTGCAAGCCGTATTTATCAACATCGTCAGAGGTGATCTCGGAATAAATGTGGGTCCTATCGTCCCACCAGGCGCATTGGACGAGGCCCAGAATGAAAAAGCCCCGGAACCAGAACCTTTTCCCATCCTCCTCCCGGGGCAGGATCCTTTCCTGGAGGAGGTACTTGTCCATAGGATATGTCCGCCGGGCCGCGGCTACGGCCTCGATCGTCCTGGCCTCCTTCACGACCCCCAGGCTCCCGCCAGTCGTGTTAGCAGGCTTAATGACGAACGGAGTTCCGAGGGGGACGAGATCGGCCTCCGTGATCCCCAGATCATCACGGCTCGCGAAAGACGGAAGGATGATGGTGTTGGGAGTCATCAGCCCTCCGGCGATGAACTCCAGGTGCATGGTCGCCTTATCCGAGGCCCAGCGGAGCTTCTCGACGGGATCGAGGACGTCCCTTCCCCGGCCGCGCAGAAAGTCCTGGAGGCCGAGAAACTCGGGTGACGTGGCGGAGGCACGGTCGAGCAGGAACCGGATATCCATCTCTCCGACGGCCAGCCGGCGAACAGTTTCTCCAAGGTCGGCAGGCCAGATCGCCCGCGTCGTCAAGCCCTCCCGGACGGCCGCTTCCCCGACGAGACGGACGAAATCCGCGTCGAATTCCCAATCCGCGGCGATGGCCAGATCGATGACGTCCATTTCCCACGTTCGATTATATCACCGGCGCTCCTGGGAACGATAGGACTATTGGATCTACCACGGATCGCGAAGTTCGCGTCCCAGCCGCGCCTATCCAAGCTCACGCGGACTTCCGCGTCGAGAAGAGGCCTTGCAAAATCGACGTTCGTGACCCCGCCTCATTCCCTCGCCCCATGCTTCTTGAGCAGCTCGGCCACGGCCTTATGGCCCACTTCTGCGGCAATATATAGCGGCGTCTTGCCATCTTCGTCCTTGGCGTTCACGTCGGCACCCTTGGCGATCAGAAGCTCCGTCACGTCCTTGTGGCCATGACCTGCAGCCCCGTGCAGCGGCGTCCAGCCATTTTTGTCCTCGGCCTTCACGTCGGCACCCTTGGCGATCAACAACTCGGCCATTTCCGAATAGCCCCGGCTCACGGCCCAATGCAGCGGCGTTCTGCCATCGCCGGGTTTTGAGTC
This sequence comes from uncultured Eubacteriales bacterium, assembly GCA_964607985.1. Lineage (GTDB taxonomy): Bacteria > Acidobacteriota > Aminicenantia > Aminicenantales > Saccharicenantaceae > JALHVH01. The sequence continues at coordinate 9,813 of CAZSMW010000214.1, read as the reverse complement.
GACGTCCGCGTCGTTCCCGACCAGAAGCTCCGTCACGTCCTTGTGGCCGTTCTGAACGGCACGGTACAGCGGCGTCGAATCATCTTCGCTCTTGGCATTCACGTCCGCACCCTTGGCAATCAGAAGTTCGACCACGTCCTTGTAGCCATGAACCGCGGCCCCGTGCAGCGGGGTCCAGCCATTTTTGTCCTCGGCCTTCACATCCGCACCCTTTGCGATCAACAGCTCAGCCGTTTCCAGATAGCCCCGGCTCGCGGCCCAATGAAGCGGCGTTCTGCCATCGACGGACCTTGCGTCGACGTCCGCGCCGTTCCCGATCAGCAGCTTTGCGATTCCCTGGTGGCCCCAGCTCGCGGCCCAGTGCAGCGGCGTCTTGCCATCGCCGGTCCTGGCGTCGACATCCGCGCCGTGGGCGATAAGCCGCGCGGCGATGTCTTTGTGGCCCTCAAGGGCGGCCACGTGCAGCGGCGTCCAACCATCGGCGGTCCTGACGTTCACGTCGGCGCCCTTAGCGATCAACAACTCGGCCATTTCCAAGTGGCCCAAGCCCGCAGCCCCGCGCAGCGGCGTATTGCCAAGCGTGGCCTTGGCGTTCACATCCGCACCCTTGGCGATCAAAAGTTCGGCCACGACCTTATGGCCGTAACGAGCGGCAAAGCGCAGCGGCGTCCAGCCATTTTTATCTTCGGCGTTCACGTCCGCACCATTGGCGATCAGAAGCTCAGTCAAGGCCTTATCGCCCCGGATTACGGCCCAGTGCAGCGACGTCCTGCCCTTGTCATCATCGGCGCCCACGGCACCCTCCTTAGAATTCAAAAACCGGATCCGGACTCAGCCGCATGATCAGGACTGCTTATCGAGCAAAAACTTGTAGGGCCTGTTTTTTCTTTCTTTGCACACAAGATCGGTAATCCTCATCACGGGCCTGGCCGGGTTCCCGTAAGCCACGGAATACGGCGGTATGTCCTTCGTCACGACGCTTCCCGCGCCGATCAGCGAATGCTCGCCGATGACGACCCCGGGCAGGATGGTGACGTTGCATCCGATCTGGGCGCCTTTCTTGATCGTCGGGCCTTCGAGGTGCTCCATCGCGTCGGAGCTTCCCGGGTACATGTCGTTCGATATGATGGTGCCGGGCGCCATGAAAACGCCGTCTTCAAGGATGGTGTGCTGGGCGACGTAGCAGTTGCAGTGCACCTTGACGCCGTTCCCGATCCTGCATCCGTAATCGATGACGGAGTTGCTCCAGATGGAAAAATGGTCGCCGATCAGGTTCTCTTCCCGGATCACGACGTTGTGGCCCGTGGTCAGGTGCGAACCGATCTTGCTCCCGAGATAGATGACGGTACCGGACCTCAAATTCGCGTTCTCTCCGACGGAGAGGCTCAGGTCCCCGACTTTCCGCGCCGGCATCTCGCCGATGGCCACGTTCTTCCCCGCCTTCTTTCCCTTCCCTAGCTTGATCATGATTTTCACAATGGGCTCCTTGATTGGATTTCAGACGCTTACCTCTTGATACCGAGTTTCAGATAGATCAAGGGCCTTAAGATGCTCCACCAGCTTAAAATCGGGACCATCTTGGTATACCCCTTATGTGTCTTTGGGTAACGTTTCGTCACCGGGGCTTCCGTCACGTTAAGCCCGAGCTCGATCGCCTTGCAATAGATGTAAGGCTCAAGCTCGTAATGGTTCAGCCAATCCTGGCTAAGATCGATGGCGGGATTGTCGAAGATGGAGAGACGGAACGCCCTATAGCCGTTTGTCCCATCGGTCACGGGAAAGCCCATGAGCCGCCTCAAGATGATGGAGAAGAGCTCCGTCGTCACCCTGCGGAAAAGAGGGATGTTCATCCTCACCCCGCCGGGCATGTAGCGCGAGCCCTGGACGAAGACGAAATGGTCGTGAGCGATGGGGTCGAGCAAGCGGCGCATCTCGTCCGGGTTGTCCTGGTCGTCTCCACCCATGACGACCGCAATGGTGAACGCGTTCTCCCTCGCGAATTCGATGCCGTCCCGGATGCCGGCCCCGACGCCCATGTTCTTCTCGTGCGCAAGCACCCGGGCGCCTGCGGAAGCAGCTTCTTCCCTGGTCTTGTCCGTAGAACCGTCGTCCACGACAATGACCTTGTCTGCGGTCTTTTCGGCAAGGATCTTGGAGACAACCAGCCCTATTTTCCCTTCTTCGTTGTAGGCGGGCAGGATGACGATGATCTTTTCGCGGGGATATCTTCCGGAGTCGGCCATTTTAGTCGTTAAGTTCCACGACCTGGCCTTTCCGCTTCAGCGATTCTCTTGCCGCATCCAGGACCCTCACCACTTCAAGTCCGAACGATGCGTCCGAGCGGCCGATCTTTCCTGCCTGGAGGTAATTCAAAAATTCGCGGCACTGGTTCTTCAGGGGCTCGCCCATCTGGACCTTGGGGATCACAACGTCCCCGTCGTAAACAATGGCCTTGAACTCGCCGAAATCGGAATATTCCTGGGAGCGCCGGACGCCCTTGTCGTAGATGCGGATGGGTTCCTGCACGGCGATGTCGTCGAAGACGATCATTTTCTTGTCGCCGATCACCGTCACCTGCCTGACCTTGCGCGGGTCCAGCCAGGAAACGTGGACGTGCCCCAGTGTGCCGTTCTCGAAATAGATGGTCATGAACGTGACATCTTCCCTCGCCTCGTCGAGGAAAGCGGCGCCGGAGGCCGAGACGGAGACGGGCTTCGCTCCCAGGAGGTACAGGAAAATGGAGATATCGTGCGGGGCGAGGTCCATCAGGGCGTTCACGTCGTAGCGGATGGGCCCGAGGTTCGTGCGCACCGCGTGCATGTAATAGATCTTTCCCCCGCAGCCGCCCTGGGACAGATAATTCTTCATCCAGATGACGGCGTCGTTATAGAGGAACGTGTGGCCGACCATCAAAAGCCGTTTTCCCTTCTCCGCCAGGTCCACGAGGCCCCGGCATTCCTTCTCGTCCATGGCCAGGGGCTTTTCCACAAGCACGTGGCAATTATGCGCCAGGGCTTCGCTCGTGATCTTGAAATGGGTGGCGGTGGGCGTTGCGATCACGACCGCGTCCGGCTTTTCCTTCGTGTACATCTCTTCCGTCGACGGGTAAAAGTTGATACTGGGATAGGTCTTGCGGAAGGCGGCGACGCGCGAGGCGTCCTGGTCGGCGCAGGCCGTGACCTTGCACCCATCCATCTGGGAGAAGTTCCTCAAGTAGTTCGGGCCCCAGTGCCCCAAACCGATGACGGCGAGCTCGGTCATCATGAATTCCCCTAACGGCCCGAAAAAAAACCCTCGATGAGGCTAACGACCTGTTCGACTTCCTTCTCCGTCAATTCGGGGAAAAGCGGGAGCGAGAGTTCTTCCTTCGCGATCTTCTCGGATATCGGGAAATCGCCCTGTTTGTACCCGAGCCAGTCGAAGGCTTTCTGGATGTGGAGAGGAATGGGGTAATGGATCCCGGCCCCCACGCCGTTCTGCCGGAGGAAGTCCAAAAGCTCGTCGCGCCGTTCCACGCGGATGGCGTAGATGTGCCTCGCGGGCTCTCCAAAATCCCTGATCTTGATCGTGCGGACCCCGATCCCGCCCAGGAGCTTGTCATAGAGGTCGGCCCATTTCCTGCGCGCGATGTTCCATGAGTCCAGCTTTTTGAGCTTGACCCGGAGAACGGCCGCCTGGATCGTGTCGAGCCTGCGGTTATAACCCATGTGGTCGTGCTGATACTTGCCGGTCCTGCCGTAGTCCCCTAAAAGCCTGATGGCGTCGGCGTATTCCTTCTTGTTCGTCACGATCATCCCGCCGTCGCCGTAAGCGCCGAGGTTCTTCCCGGGATAAAAACTGAAACAGCCGATCGCCCCGACACTCCCCGCCATCTTCACCTGGCCGTCTTTCAGGTAGATTCTCGCACCATGCGCCTGGCAGGCGTCTTCGATGACCAGGAGCTTGTGCTTCTTGGCAATGGCCATGATCTCGTTCATGTTGACGGGCTGACCGTAGAGGTGTACGGGTAGGATGACCTTCGTTTTCAGGGTGATGGCGGCTTCGATCCTGGACGGGTCGATGTTCGCCGTGTCGTCTTCTACGTCGACGAAAACGGGTTTTCCGCCCGCGGCCCAGACGGCCGATGCCGTCGCATAAAACGTGAATGCGGGAACGATCACTTCGTCGCCGGGCTTGAGCCCGACGGCGTGGAGGGCAAGTTCCAGGGCTCCCGTGCCGGAGTCGAGCCCGACGGCGTGAGCGGCGCCGCAGTAATGGGCGAACTCCTCCTCCAGCTTCTTCAAGTCTCCTCCCATGATGAAATCCGTGTTCAGAACGACGTCGCGGATGGCCTTGTCGATGTCCTCCTGGATGGTCTTGTACTGCCTCTTCAGATCAACCAATGCTATCATCAGGATCACCTCTCAAACTGAACGTTTTTCCTATACCATCTTCAATAAATATATTTTCCAGCAATATGTCTGTTCTGGTCTAGTTTTTCCTTGTTGCCGCTTCCTTATCAAGGACAGCTTTCCCGGTCATGGCTTTATAAATTTCTTTTGCCATAAACGCACAACCTTCCTCATTTAAATGAATCCCATCGAGGTAAAGTTTTTCTTTTTCGCTGAACGCCTTGTATAAGTCAATGACTTCAACTTTTTTGGCCTTACCCACTTTTTCAATGATCGGAATAATTTCATTCCTGATAACTGAATCGTTAATTGTATAATCTTTAGCAGATGCGGGTATGGGTTTACAAATAAAAACTTTGGGGTGGGAGGGAAGATTTAAAAAAGCATCTACAAGATCGCCGTAATCCTTTTCAAATTTGTCTTTGTATCGCCAATTCTCCGGCTTCGAGTCGTTCGTTCCAAATTTGATGATGACGATATCCGGCTTATAGACAATCGCCCTTCGAAATTGTTTCACGTTCCAATAGGAACTCTTGCTTTTTCTAAGAGCGGTTCTTCCATTCACTCCGAAATTTTTTACGTCATATCCGTTGCCTAAGATCCGACCTAAAACTGCGGGATAAGAATCCGTTCTCCAATCCACGAGTCCGGCACCGAAAGTTATACTATTGCCGATACAGGCAACTTTTATGGGCTGAACATTCTTTGATTCTTGGGCAAAAGAGATAAATGTGGAAACGAAAATCAGAAAAATAGCGATCTTTAATGATGAATCTCTCTTCCTAATCATGCCGGTATTGTATCGCCGGCCCGCCGCGATGTCAACGGCTCGGAAAAACGACGCTCGTAGACATGGGGCAACGGAGGATCATCGGCCGCAAAACTCAGATTGCATGTGTTCCGCGAGTTTTTCATGGATATGCCGTGGGGAAATGGCTATTTCCCGGCGACCCGAGGGTCAGGCAGTCTGGATATCGCAAACAAGATGGGGCAGAGGTAATAGACATACTCCAACGCACAAACGTAGCGGAGATAGGGAAACGCCGATAAAACGACCAAGATCCCGTAGCCTAACGCCGAAAATGTCATCAGGAATAGAAAAAACGTACCCAGATGGCGCCCTCTCGTAGCCACCAGGCGATAGAGCGCATAAAGGAAGGTCAGAAAAAAAAGCAGGATCCAGAATATTTGGCGGAACAGTGCATTGTGAACCTTCTGCCAGAAGGTGTGAATTGATTTCCAGATGGTCGGTGTGAGAATGACCCTGCCGTCTGCGGAAAGGGAAATGCGACTGAACGAGGGTGGATCATGGTATTCCTTAAGCAGGAATTGAAGGAATGCCGGCGACAGGGTGGCCGCGTAGGAACGGGTATTGAACATGCGGTTGAAGAACGAGTCGGGAACGACAAAACCGGAAAAGTTCTTCCGCAGGGAACGCGACCATGAAAAATCGTTGCCCAGGCGCTCATAAAAATCGTCATCGGCGCCCCTGTTCGCGAAAAAATAGATCATGAACTTGGAGGTAAGATATTTCAGGGCGATCCGCGGATGACGGCGGATGGCGTAAATGCCCATCTTTCGCAAGAGAGGCCGCCACTTGAGGTAGAGGTTAAAAGAGCCGGCAGGCTCGTATTTGAAAAAGGCCCGGATCACGCGCATGCGGTTTTTTTCGTAGTATTTCCCCAACACGCGATTAATGGGTCCATATTCCCAAGAGGAATCAAGAATGTGGAGATCACTTTTTTCTACCGCCTGGCGGCAAGCGCGCACAGCCTCGTTGCCCGCCAACCCGAAAGAGGGATGTTCCTCAAGAAATGTAGAGGTCAAGGAAATGAGGGAATACTCGCTGAAGGTGGATACCGTAAAAGCCCCGATAGTCAGGCGGTTGTAAATCCCCGAGGCCAACAGCAGGGAAGCAATGGGCAGAGCAAAAGCCGCCACGGCACCCCGACCGTAGTGGCCGGACAGGAGAAAAGCGATCACCAGCAAGGAGACGGGGACAAGGAATAATCCGGCCGGACGTACGAGGATGGTTGCGGCCATGGCCAACGAGGCGGCGGCCAAGATTCCTTTCCTCTTCAGCCCGAGTCCCAGGAGGAGCAACGCCAGCGAGAACAGGACCAGGTTGGCAAACAGGCTGTCGGTCAGCAAAGTGCAATCAAGGCGCACGTGGATGGAAGAAGAAGCGAAAACACCCAGGGCCAGGGCGGTCAACACGGGAATGAGACGAAAGCGCCCGTAAAAGCGGTGCACGGCGTAGATGAACAAAAGAGCGCAAAAAAGCGTTAACAGGTGCTGGACGGCCACTACGGTGAAGTTGCGATGAGAAAAGAAAAAGACAAGTTTTAAGAACAGCGGATAACCGATGGTGCGAATGGATAGGCAAGGCAGAAAGCCTTTAGCCATCTGGTCGACGAGCATGTAGTAGCTGACATAGTCCCTGCGAAAAGCCACGACCGGATAGGCCAGGAAGAAAGGCAAACGGGGCAGGAGAAAAAAAAAGATGAAAAGCGCCCACGATCCGGCCAAGCCTGCATGCCGACGCCAGAATCCTATGATTCGCCCGCTTCCTGAACTCCCCCCCCGGGGCTTTATTGCGGAGATGGATGTTGATTCTAGCAAATCCCTTCTGGACCCGTTAAATTCTTTTCATGCTTCGTTTCCGGAATGTATGAACCGATACACATTATTTTTATGATATACACCACGGGTGGAGATTTTGTCAAATCTTGACAACCCCTCCTAAATTATCTATATTCCTCCAGATGACGCCAAAACTTTGCGCGTATAAGATTCATCCAGTCACGGCCGAGACTGCCGGCGGAAGCGGCTGTTGAGATCGTATTGAGCGCCTGATGCTCTTCACAAGTATCGACTTCATCACCTTTCTCCTCGGGGTGCTCCTGCTCTACTGGTTTCTGCCGTCGGTGCGTTGGCAGAACATCCTCCTCGTTGTGGCCAGCTACGTCTTCTACGGCTTCGTTCACCCGTGGTTCTGCCTGCTCCTTGCCGGCGCGACCCTGGTGAACTATGGCGGTGCCCGCTTGATAACGGCCATCCCGGCTCGCCGGAAGCTCCTCCTCTGGGGCTGCATGGCGGCCGACCTCGGAGTGCTCGCCGCCTTCAAGTACTTCAATTTCTTTTTCGACAACTTTCGCGCACTTCTGTCAACGATAGGCATGCAGCTCCCGCCATTTGCCCACTCGATCCTCATCCCCGCGGGCATATCCTTCTACACCTTCCTCATGATGGGGTATGTCGTCGATGCTTACTGGGGGCGCGTCGAACCTTGCCGGAGCATCCTCGATTTCGCGCTTTTTGCCGCGTTCTTTCCTCAGACAGTCTGTGGCCCCATTGAGAGAGCCAACCATCTTCTCCCTCAAATCCAAACACGGAGACGGTGGAAGGGGAGCGTCGTGACCTCCGCCGCCCCCCTCCTCTTGATGGGGTTCCTCAAGAAGCTGGTCATCGCAGACAACGTCGGCGTCTGGGTTGACAAGATTTTCATGATGCGTCACCCGCCCCTGCCCTTCCTGCTCCTGGGCGCATTCGGCTTTGCCATACAGATCTACACCGATTTCTCAGGCTATACCGACATCGCGCGGGGCACGGCGCGCCTATTCGGTTTCGAGCTTTTCGAGAACTTCCATTCGCCCTATCTGGCGGTTTCGCCCTCCGATTTCTGGAGGCGATGGCATATTTCGCTTTCCACCTGGCTTCGGGACTACCTCTTTCTGCCTCTCTCCTACGCCGTCATGCGGCGGATCGATTCGGATCGCGTGCTCTTTCTCAAGACCGAATCGTTCGCCTACATCCTCGGAACGATGGGGACCATGTTTCTGGCAGGCTTGTGGCACGGTGCAGCCTGGAACTATGTGGCCTGGGGCTCATATTACGGCCTGCTCATGGTCCTGTATCATCTGTGCGGTGTCAAGGGAAACTGGAAACCGCGAAGATTCCGCGCCGTTTCCGCATGGGCGATCATGTCCCTCCTGACTCTCGCCGGGTGGACTCTCTTTCGATCGCCGAGTCTGCACTGGCTTGCGTCGGTCTTTCATGCGCCTCGGTGGGGGACTGTTGGCCCCCAGATCGCCGCGTTCGTCATGATGCTCGGCGTGATCTTGTTCTACTGTTCCCCGCTGTTCATCCGGAGGGCTCTCGATCGCTGGCTGCCCGACAGCTCCGTTGCGTGGGCTGCGTTCTACGCATCCGTCGTCATCATCATCGCCGTGTTCCACCACGGGCAGGCACAGGACTTTATTTATCTGCAGTTCTAACATGACAGCCTCGAAGACAAGGACCAGCATCGCCGCCATCGTTTTTGCGGCGATCGTCGGAGGATCCTTTCTCATCGAGCCCCGGGAGGAACCGAAGGGGACCGAGATCCAGCAGGAGATCGAGAAGATCGAGAAGGCTCGTCCCGACTTGATCTGCGTGGGCAATTCTTATCTCGCCGCGGCCGTCAGCCCAACGGAGCTCTCTCGCCTTACCGGGCTGAGAGTTCACCTCTTGCTTCGGGGCGGCGCACAGTCGGCGTGCTACTACCTGTTCATGAAGAATGTGATCGGGGCCGCTCCCAACAAGCCGAGGTTCGTTCTCATCTACTTCCAGGATAATTTCCTGACGGTGCCGACATTCCGGATCGACGGCAACAACCGGGCATCGAAGATCATTCCGTTTTCGCGGCCGGCGGAACCGCTTCTTGAGAAGCTGGCCTACAAGGAGAAGAGAGGCTTCCTTCTTTACGGATTGGAGCGCCTCTGGCCGGCCTTCAGGCTGCGCGAGGAGGTGCGCTCTGAGGTGCAGTGGCAGGTCGAAGCCTTCTTCCTGCGGTTCCTCTCCGGCCCCGAGTCGAGAACACCAACGAAAGTGTTCAATCAGGTTTTTTCCGACAATGCGCTAAATCAGGAGCTCTTTGGAGAACGGCAGTTGATGGAGGAGGATCTCTCGATTCAGTCGAGGGACTCGCTGGAGTTCTCAAAATGGATCGATCGCTCGTTCCTGCCGCCCATCATTCAGATAGCGCGGGAGAAAGGAATCAGGCTGATCCTCGTCCGTATGAAACGGCGAAGTCAGGCGATGGGCGAGACGGAGTCAGAGTCCTTGCTGGCGTACGTCAATGATTTGCGCGAATACCTTGCGCGGGAGCAGGTTACGTTCATCGATTTCTCCCACGACCCGCGCATCCGCATCGAGCACTACGGGGGCGGCGATCATCTAGGCCCCGAAAGCCTGTTCACGCCCATGCTCGCCGAGGCCATCCGGCCTGATCTCTGAATCCGTGACGACGGCCATGCCGGAACTTTATCGCCGGCCGTTCGGCTATGTCGATAGCCTCGAAAAGCGGCGCCTGAAAAGCATGTTGGAGCAAAAGACCTCTCGCAACGAATAGAAGACGATAGACTTTCCTTTTCAGTGAAAA
>CAZSMW010000213.1:0-11874 GCA_964607985.1 uncultured Eubacteriales bacterium | reverse complement strand
CCTCCTGTTCAATCGTTTCCTGGTCAGGCAGGTCCACGCCCAAACCAAGGAAGAGAAAACGGTTTTCTCGATGATCGTCGTCGACTTCAACAAGTGCACGGGCTGCCGGACCTGCGAGACCGCCTGCTCTTCATACAACCGCCGGGAAACCGTAAACGGAAGGGACTTGTCCGGCTTGGGCAACCCCACCTATTCCAATATCAGGGTTTATCCTTACAACCCCGACGTTGACATCCCCATCACCTGCCTCATGTGCGACGATGCGCCTTGCGTCGAAGCCTGTCCCGTGGACCCCGATCCCAAGACCGGATGGAAAGCCCTTTACCGGAGCGGCACTCTCCCGGTGGTCCAGAACGATACGGTGCGCTGCATCGGCTGCGGCTCGTGCGCCGAAGCCTGCAGGACCAAGCGGGTGGGCGCCATCCTCCCCAACCCCGAGACCAACAAACCCGAACGAATGTGCACGTTGTGCGGCGGCGATCCACAATGCGTCAAACTCTGCCCTTACGGCGCCCTGAGCTATGTCGTCGAAGGGACGAACGGGAAGCACTACGGCTTCTCCCCCGACCTGGCTGCGAAAGCCCTGGCCAAGCTCTGGTACGGGCAGGATTAAGGGAGGAAAAGATGGCGAACGACAGACTCTACGGATACCATGGCGTTCTCCTCGAAGTGGACCTGACAAGCGGGAAATCGGCCGAGGTCCCGCTCGGGCCTGATGATGCCCGGCGTTTCATCGGGGGCCGGGGCCTCGGCATGAAGATCTTGGCGGAGAAACTTAAAAAGCCCGGGGTCGATGCCTTGTCCCCTGAGAATCCGCTCCTTTTCATGCCGGGCCCATTCTCAGGATTCCCCATCCCTTCAGCATCCAGGACGTGCGTCGTGACAAAATCGCCGCGCACGTCTCCCTTGAAGTCCAAGCACCCAAAGGCCTCCACCGTCAGCTACTCCAACATGGGCGGTTTCTTCGGTCCCGAAGTCCGGTTCGCCGGATACGACGGCATCGTGGTCACGGGACGGGCCCCGAAACCGGTTTACCTTTTTATCGATGACGACAAGGTCGAGGTTCGCGATGCCTCGAAGTTCTGGGGGATGGGAACCGACGAGTTCGACCGGCGTTTTATCGAAGAACTGGGCGACCGGCGTTTTCGGACTTGCTATATCGGCCCGGCCGGAGAGAACCTGGTCTCCTATGCGTCTATCCTTAACACGGCGGCCCGAGCCGCGGGACGCGGCGGGGTCGGATGCGTCATGGGTTCGAAGAAACTGAAGGGGATCGCCGTCCGTGGCAGCCGGCAGCCCGCTGTCGCCGACCACGAGGGTTTTCTCGCCGTGCTCGACGACATCCGGAAGACCTTCAAGGACGGATTCAGCGGCGGGCTAAACTATGACGGCTGGCGGCGCTACGGGACTGCGTGGGCCCTGATCGACGCCAGCGAGAACGGCCTCATGGCGGTGAAGAATTACACCCAAGGCTCGTTCGAAGACGTGGACAAGATCTCGGGCATCGCCGCCGAACAGAAGGCCTGGGTCCGGGACTTCGCCTGTTTCTGCTGCCCGCTAAGCTGCAAGAAGGCCGGGGCCGTCCGGGGCGGTAAGTACGCGGGTCTCGTCCACGACGGACCCGAGTATGAGACGGGGGGCATGATGGGCTCCAACCTGATGATATCCGACCTAGGCGCCCTCATGAAGGCCATCTACGACGTCGACGACTACGGCCTCGACCAGATCTCGACAGGGAACGTCATCGGTTTCTTGATGGAAGCCTACGAGAAGAAGCTCATCGACAGAACCTTTCTGGACGGGATAGACCTCACTTGGGGCAACGCGGACGCCGTCCTCGAGCTGGTCCGCAAAATCGCCCTTCGCGATGGAATCGGCGACCTCGCCTCGCAGGGGGTCAAAGCACTGGCCGGCCGGGTCGGCGGGAATTCGTCCGGGTTTGCCGTCCACAGCAAAGGGCATGAGCTGGCCGCCTGGGACCCGCACCGGACGATCGACCTGGCCATGACCTACGTCACCGCGACCAGGGGCGCCTGCCATCTCAATTCTCCCACCGCGCGCGGCCAGAACGACTATGCCGCGATGGACTCCCTCGGAGTCTGCATGTTCGCGACCGACGGGTTCGGCAAGGACGGTCTGCGCCGCCTGCTCACCAAGATCACGGGGACCGATTGGACGGAAGAGGAATATCTCAAAGCCGGCGAGCGGATCTTCAACCTGGAGCGGGCTTTCAACGCTCGAGAGGGCTTCACGCGCGCGGACGACACACTTCCCGCAAGATTCTTCGACGATCCCTTAACCACGGGGCCGGGCAAAGGCGCCGTCCTCAAGCGCGACGAACTCGAGATGAAGCTGACCGAATACTACAGGGACCGCGGCTGGGACGAGAAGATCGGCCGGCCGACGCCGGCCAAGCTCAAGAGCCTCGGGCTCGAAACGTTGATCTGAGCATGGTTCTGTTTTTTTCATAATCAATTTCCCCGACAAGCCCCTCCGCCTCCTGGAGTTTGAACCAAGCCAGGCGGCACGCCCAGAAACGATCGGAATAGCTCGATAAAAAGACGGTTCCGCCCGACTTGGTCACCCACAGGCTTTCCCCGATCAACCGCTCCGGATCGACATGGAACGCGGAAATGCCGTTTTGGAGGCAAACGACCACGTCGAACATTTGATTTAAAAACGAACCCCTCCGCCGGCCATGCTAGTCCGGCGACCGGACGGTGTCAAGCGCAAGGTCGGTCGCTTTATTATAGGCGCAGTCGACGATGGCGATGAGCTCGGCCCCTAGCCTGTTGAGGGCCTGGAGCAGGAAGGCAAGGTTAGTTATCGGCATGGTGAGAACTCGGATTATCGATCATTTGAAGCTTCGGTTTGTGGCGGATAAGCCTCCTCCCTCTCATGTCTTCGAGCAGGTCACCCTGATGGCGGCCGAGGAGACCGGGGACTATTTTTGAGCATTTCGTAATCAGGGGAGAGCGGAAGTCTATCACCTATCGGTCGGTGCGGTGAGGTTTTTCGCCCAAAGAACCTCTTTTAGGCCGCCCCGAGAATTTCTTGACCTCGCCGCCCGGCCGGTGGTAGTATCCCATCATGATCAGGAGGGATATTCATCGCGCCGCGGAAAAAGGAAAATTCCATGATCTGCAATGTCGGCTGCGAGTTGATGGCATTCCCGTTGGTGGTCCGCGCAACGACATGTGGATGACAACCCTATGAAACGAATCCCCTTTTTGGACTCACACACGGGCGGAGAGCCTACCCGTCTAATAGAAACGCCTCCATTCGACCTCGGAACTGGTTCTGTTGCCGACAAATTATCCCGCCTCAAACATGACCATGACGACTTCCGCACCACGGTCTTGAACGAACCACGCGGATCAGATGTCCTCGTTGGTGCGTTGCTCGTCGAACCTGCTGACCCAACCTGCCAATTCGGTGTCATCTTCTTTAACAACGTCGGGTATCTCGGCATGTGCGGACATGGGACGATTGGTCTCATCGTGTCGCTTGCCTATCGCGGACGAGTGACCGAGGGAACTGTTCGGGTTGAGACTCCTGTTGGGGTTGTTGAAGCAACCCTACACAAGAATGAAGCGGGCGGGGAGTATCCGAATCGAGTCTCGGTGAGGAACATCCCCGCCTTTCGTCATCTGAATCATATCCCCGTTACAGTGGATGGAAAGACGATTCACGGCGATGTGGCTTGGGGCGGCAATTGGTTTTTCCTTGTCCACGATCACGGCTTGAATGTGAACATGAAAAACCTTGAGGCGATGACCGAATTTGCCTGGCGCGTGCGCGAGCAATTGATCGCGAATGGGATCACGGGCAAGGGCGGCGCGGATATTGATCACATCGAGTTGTTCGCTTCGACGAATGAAGTCGATAGCAAAAGTTTTGTGCTCTGCCCTGGCAAAGCCTATGACCGTTCGCCCTGCGGCACAGGCACAAGCGCGAAACTGGCTTGCCTGTATGCGGATGGAAAATTGAAAGCGGGTCAAACCTGGAAACAGCAAAGCGTGGTGGGTAGTATCTTTGAGGGCAGTGTGCAAGTGGACGGCGAGAATATTATCCCGACGATCACGGGTGAAGCGCACGTGATGGCTGAGGGCGTGTTGCTGGTGGATGAGAGGGATCCGTTCGCAAATGGTATTTGACTTTTGACCTTCGACCTTTGACAATCATATAAAGTCGAACGTCAAAGGTCGAAGGTTTTGTGAATATAAAATGAATTCAAAACATGATGTCTTAATCATCGGCGGCGGTTCGATCGGATTGAACTGCGCGTATTACCTTTTGAAGTCGGGGCGCAAGGTAACCATCGTTGAATCAAAAGAAATTGCAAAAGGAAGTTCCTCAGGCAACGCGGGACACATCGTGCCGAGTCACATCATTCCGCTTGCCGCACCTGGAATCGTTGGCACGGCATTCAGGTGGATGTTGGACCCGAAGAACAGTCCCTTTGGAATGAAGGTCAGCCTCGACCCGAAATATATTTTGTGGCTATTGCAATTCGTGATGGCATGCAGCAAAGCGAACGTCCAGCGCGCGATCCCACCGTTGAATAGTTTGGGTCAATTGAGCGCGAAGAATTTTGTACAGCTAATTGCCGAAGAACATTTTGATTGTCAGTATCAAGAGAAGGGCTTGCTCTTTTTATATAAAACCGAAGAAGCCTTCATAGGTGGAAAACACGAACGCGAACTCATGCAAGAACATGGAATCCCTGTGGATGTGTACGACAAATCAACAGTGCATGAGGTTGAGCCTGCCGCATTGGATGACATCATCGGCGGCGTGCATTTCACAGGTGACTCGCATCTCAATCCTGCATTGTTTCTCAAGTTCTTAAGTGAGCGAGTCCGCGCGATGGGTGCGGAAGTGTTTGAGAACACACCTGTCACCGGATTTGAAACTGCAAATGGAAAAATTACCAAAGTGAAAACAAACGCTCACGATTTCGAAGCCGAACAGATCATCCTCGCCGCCGGCGCGTGGACGCTGTCCGTTGCGCGCGACCTGCGGCTGAACATCCCCGTACAACCTGCCCGTGGATACAGCCTCACCGTGTCTGCCACCAAACAAATGCCGCGCCATGCGCTCATCCTTGGTGAACGCCGCATTGCTGTCTCGCCGTTGGATAACTTGTTGCGCTTCACAGGCCGCCTTGAAATGGGCAACGCAAGCACCACGCCGAATCCGCGCTGGATTAAACGAATTGAAAATTCCGTCCGCGAATATATTGCTCTCGATGAAAAACTGGATATCAAAGAAACCTGGGCTGGACTCCGTCCTACGACTCCCGATGGAATGCCGATCATTGGACGATCTCCGCGTCATAACAATTTTGTTCTTGCAACAGGTCATGCAATGTTAGGGCTATCGCTCGGACCTGGCACAGGTCAGGTCGTGGCAGAGTTGGTCAACGGAAAAGAAACGGCTTTTGATTTGAGTCCGCTGAGGATGGAGAGATTTTAGCTTATGAGGTTGACCCGATGGTCTGCCCTAAGTGTGGGGGGACGATGAAGATCATCGCTTTCATCATGAGGATTTCTTGACATCTTCTTATTCTTTCCTTTGGCAGCAGGATTTCAAGCAGGAAGCGAAAAAGACCGGCTGATCGGACCGTCACGTCTCCGTCGGCGCTGACCCCTGACCCTGTTCCCGGACCAGGCTGCCGCTGATCTCGAGAAAATGTTCCACGACCTCGGGGTCGAAATGCACCCCGGAGCAGCGGATGATCTCTTTCATCGCGAATCGATGGGAGGCGGCTTTCCGGTACGGCCGTTCCGAAGTGATGGAGTCATAGGCATCGGCGACAGCCATGATGCGGGCCCCGAGCGGGATTTCCCGGCCTTTCAGGCCGTCGGGGTAGCCGGTACCGTCGTAATGCTCGTGGTGGGCGCGGACGATCGGGGTGATGTCTTTGAGCTCGATGACGGGACTGAGGATGCTTTCGCCCCGGGCCGGATGCTCCTTGATGAGAGCGTACTCCTGGTCCGTCAGCTTTCCTGGCTTGTTGAGGATATTTTCCGGGACGGCAATCTTGCCGACATCATGAAGAAGGGCGGCCAGCTCGAGGTCGCCGATCTCCTTTTCGCTGAAGCTCATCTTCCGGGCGATCTTCAGCGTGAACTCGGTCACGCGAGCAGAGTGATGCCGGGTGTATTCGTCTTTGGCGTCGATGGCGGAGACCAGGGACTTGACTGTGGACAGGAACAGGGAGCGCTGCTGGTCGACGAGGTCCGAGGTCCTCATCTTGAGGTTCCGGTTGACCAGGGCCAATTCTGATTCCACCTCCCGGAACCTGAGGAGGGAGCGGATCCGGGCCTTGAGCTCGACGGAATCGAAGGGCTTGGAAATGTAATCATCTGCCCCGGCCTGAATCCCCTGGGCGAGCATTTCGGCCCCCGTCCGGGCGGTGACGAGAATGATCGGGATGTGCTTCAGGGATTCGTCACTCTTGACGGCCCGGGAAAACGCGTGTCCGTCCATCCCCGGCATCATGACATCGCAGAGGACGAGATCGGGGCTTTTTTCTTTCAGGAGGGCCACCCCCTTCTCAGCCGAGGTCGTCATCTCGAGGTCGAATTCGTCGCTCAGGAGCATCTTCATCAGCTTGAGGACCTCGGGGTTGTCGTCGATGACGAGGATCAGGGCGTCGTGGGTTTTCGTGCCGCCGCCGCCCTCGATGTCCACCCTTTCGAGGTCGACGAGTTGGAGCCGGCGGAAGTCCGTGAGGATATCCTGGACCCGCGGCTCCTGGGTGTCTGTCACCCGCCTTTTCATACCGACGGGCTGCTCATCCTGGCGCCGGTCGAGGACCTCTGTCGAGAAATGATCATCACCCTTTACCACCTCCACCATGAAACGCGATCCCTTCCCAAGCTCGCTCTCGGCCCGGATGGATCCCCGATGGAGGAGGACGATCTCCCGGGCCAGGGAAAGCCCGATCCCCGTTCCTTCCTGCGGCCGGGACATGGACCCGTCGACCTGCGAGAAACGGTCGAAAATCGTCTCGAGCATGTTAGCCGGGATGCCGATCCCCGTGTCCTCGACCGTCATGCAGATCGTGCTGTCCTTGTCTTCAAGGTACACGGTGATTTTCCCGCCCCGGGACGTGAACTTGAGGGCGTTGGACAGGAGATTGAGGATGACCTTCTCGAACTGGTCCGGGTCGAGGGTCAGGGCGATATCATGGGGCGGATGCTGGAAGTACAGCCGGATTTGTTTCTGGTCGGCCAGCGGTTTGACGGAGGCAAGGAGAGAGCTCGTGAAATCAATGAAATTCACCGTCCTGATCTTGAGCCTCATCTTCCCCTCTTCGAGCTTCGTCAGGTCGAGGAGGTTATTGATGAGCTTGAGGAGCTTGTAGCCGTTGCGCTGCATGGTCTCGAGCGTGTCCCGCAGGACAGGGGAGACCTTGCCCATCTTGTTTTCCAGGACGGCCTTGAGGGGCGCGAGGATCAGGGTCAGCGGTGTCCGGAGCTCGTGATTGACGTTGGCGAAGAACTGCGTCTTGAGCTCGTCCAGGGTCTTGAGCTTGGCGTTCGACTCCTGAAGTTTGCCCGTCATCTCTTCGAGCTGGGCGCGGCTACGGAGCTCGCGGCGCCGCAGCCGGTCCATGACGTAGGACCCCAAGGCCCCGATCAAGATGAGGGACGTCAAGAAAAAGAGATTGTAAATGACATTCAGCCAGCCGACCCTGTCTATATTGAAGGAACTGGGAAGGGCGTAGCTCAACCAGATCATGACATAGAGGAAGATCGTATCGCGAAACGTTAGGGGGACGGTCACGACCAAGCCGATGATGATGATGTACAAGCCCTGGACATAGCTGTTCTGCGACCAGATCATGATGGCGATTCCGCCGACATCAAAAAGGGCCAAGGCGATGGCGATATTCGCGCAGTTACGGTTTGTCTTGGCGCGGCTGAGCCAGCCAAAGAGAAATGCGTGGCCGGCCAAGACAGCCAGGCGGATGACGAGGAACCTTGAAAAATAGGAAGATGCGTAGACTGCGTCCAGGAGCACGAAAGAAAGGTAAAGAATTGCGCTCGAAATGATGATCAGCCGAACCCGGTCTCTCAGCGTATTTTCCCGATAAAGCCGTTCTTCGAAGTCGAAATCTTTGCTAGTCATTAATTTCCCTCGCCTTTGCCAGGACGATATAACCTTGGGGGGGATCTCCGAAACTCGGGATCATCCGGATTCTTTTCCAGCCGGCTTCCTCAAGCAGGCCGTCGAGCTTGTCCGGGTCGAAGAAATCGAAGGTCCCCGCTTCTTCAAGGTCCGTAAGGGCCTGGGCGTCATTGAGGAAAGAACGGAGAGAATCGAGGAGCCGGGCCTTGGGCTTGTCCGGGGGCAACGCTTCCTCGGGCATCGTTTCGATTTTCTCCAGGAGCCGCGTGAAGGGGCCCGAGGCGTCGGTGTCCGGACGCATGCTCGACAGGACGAGCCGGCCCCCCGGCCTGATGATCCGCCGGACCTCGCGGAGGGTCTCGGCCGGGTCGAAGATGTAGGAGAGGACGAGGCTCATGAGGACCTTGTTGTACCAGCCCGCCTTGAAGGGGAGGTGGAGATTCCCTGCGAGGAAGCCGGGCAGGACAAGTCTGCGGAACGTGGGCTTCTTGTTGGTCAGCCGCCTAACATAACGGGCGGCCTGGTTGAAGTCGATGATGGTCCGGTATTCATGAAGGTCGAACTGCCTCTTCAGCCAATCGTCGGCCGACGGAGTGATGGGCTCGCCCCGGAGAATCCTGTGGAGCCGAGGGGAATGGGCTTCCTGGATCTTGATGGCGCTGTCGAGCGTTAAGTTCTCGATTTTGTCGGCCATCTCCTCGAAGCTCCCGACCTCCCCTTCGAGGAAGCGGTGGATGGCCAGGAAGCGGCTCATCTCGAGGTCCAGGCCCAGGAAGTCGAGGCGTCCCGGCTCGTTGAGGATGTCGTAGCGGGAGAGGAGTTTTTCCCGGGCCTGTTTGATGGCGTCCGGGATCAGGTCGGCGATGGTGATCTGGGCGGGCAGGTCGCGGCCGCTCTCGATGAAGTGCTCAACAAAGTTTCCGGTCCCACCCCCGAGGTCGAGGAGACGGTCGTTGGACTGGAGCTCGAGGGCCTGAAGCTGGTCCTCCATTAGCTGCTGGTAATCGTCGGACATGGCCATGATGTCAAAGCCCAGGAGGTTGTTCTCACCGACCAGGTAATGGCGCCAGTAGGCTTTCCGGTTCTTGAGGTTCCGGGGCGGGAGCCTGTCCTTCTCTGCCCGTCGCAGGATTTCCATGTCCTTCTTCGAGGGAAGGATCGGCTGGATCATCGTCTTGTGGAGGGAGCGATGGATGAGTGATGTGATCGTACCGAACAACCGGAGGGCCTCCTGGGACGTCCGGGCGTTGTGTCCGATGGGGACGGCAATCACCTCGCGAAGGGCGTTGGCCTGAACGCTCATCACGTCGCGGATGAATTCCGATTTGATCCATTGGTCGTATTGCCCGTAAATCCAGGTGATCGGAAGATCGAGGTGACGCATATCCTCCCGGGCCTGCTCCAGGGTCCCCACGGCATTGGTGATGACATCGGCGGCATAGGATTCGTGGCTGATCAGGTTGCCCAGGAAGGGATAGATGCCCAGCTTGATGCCGAGTTGATATTGTTCGAGAACATCCAACCCGCAGTTGATCCGGTTCATCATGTCCCTGAATTCCAGCGAACCCATGCAGGATATCCAATAGCTGATCTGCCGGCGATAAAAGTCGTCCCTTAGGACAACACGGGCTTCCAGGGAGGAGAGAGAAAAGCTGACGAGGATGACTGAGCTCGCCCTGAGCTTGGAGTTGAGTTGAAGCCAGTCCAGAACGGTTCTGATATCTTCGGCGCCCTGGCTGGTACTGGCCTTCAGCATTTCGTAGGGCGGTTCCGAGGCCTCCGGGTCCTTATGGCTCTCACCCTTCCTCCGGATGCCGTCATAGCGGATGACCGCCAGCGGTTTTCCAAGGGCCCGGAAATTCTGGACGAGAGTCAGCGCCAGGCCGAAGAGGACTTCCTTGGTTTTTCCAAACGCGGGAGGGACGACGACCACCGGCACCGGCTTGTCATCGAGCGGAAGCGAGGAATTCAAGAGACCCACGATCTCCTCACCGCACCGGCTCTCGATGCGGAGGACTTCCGGCGGCATGTGGACGAGCTCGCTGAACTCACCGACCAAGCTTGTCCTTGGGAGGATCATGGGCTGGCCCGGAGAACCTTCGTCAGAATGCTCGTAATCGAGCTCGGGCGCTTGGACAGACTGGATGCTCACCCGGCCGATCCCGAACTGGATGCCGCATTTCATCCCGTACAGGGTCCCCTCTGCGGCCCTGGCCACGTATCGCACCTCTCCGTTTTCCTTCCAGAGAAGCC
Source organism: uncultured Eubacteriales bacterium (assembly GCA_964607985.1). GTDB lineage: Bacteria > Acidobacteriota > Aminicenantia > Aminicenantales > Saccharicenantaceae > JALHVH01. Next base: position 1,479 of record CAZSMW010000213.1, on the reverse strand, counting down.
CGTTGCCGTCGAGAATGGACAGAGTCTCGAGGGGCGTGCCTTTCAGCAGGATCTGGGCGTGGGAATCGGTGACAAAACTGACCCCCCCGGGGCTGATGTCAGTGACCCGGCCCGTGATGCTGCTGTTGAATGGAGGCGGAAGAGGGATCTCGATCCGGAGGCTCCCGTTCGGGCTGATCCTTTTTTCGGTACGCTTTTCCGAGTAGAACATGACCCTAGGATAGAGGCAAACGAGTTCCCGGCCGTCCGGAGTGATCCGCGCGATCATGGTCTCGAAGTTGTAGGTGGCATAGCCAATCTGGAAGGAAACGAAAATGAGGTCCGAGGTCTTGAACTTGACGTTAAGGTCTTCGCCCTTCAGGACGCACACCGAGGGAGGCTTGAGGCTAGAGAACCCGAGGATCTCGGGATTTCTCGATTCGGAATGGATGACGGCGACCTCCACTCCGACCCTCAGGGCCCCGCGGATGAGGGACTCGATCTTGTAGGCGTCGGAGAAGAGGACCATCTCGTCGGTCTTGAGGAACGGATACCGGAGCTTGAGCTCGGCGAGGTCCCGGACGGTGACGTAATCGGAAAGAAACTGGAGGATCGAGCGCCGGCTTTGATCGTCGATGGCTTGGAACTCGATGCCGACTCCGCCTTGGTCAAAGTCCTGCCTGACGATCCGGCCGCTGACTGGGTAATACCGCCCGTCGGGGAGGGTGATCGTCAGCGGGATCGAGGTCCCCTCGGGGAAAAAGGACATGGTCTGGAGGAGCATTCCGCTTTCGCTGAGGTTAACAACCCTGGCCTCGCCGGGCCCGCCGGTTTCGATCCGGATGTCCGAGGGACCGTTGAGATTAACACGCATCGACGTCCGCTTTTCGTGGGACCTCTGAGCGATGAGAAATCCGACCTTGCGTCGGATCTCGGCCGGGTCGGCGGGCTTGGCGCAGGTGAAGTCGATGCGGCCGTAACTCGCCAGTTCGGAGACCGTTCCGTTTGACGCCGAATCCGTCAGCAGGATCTTGATGATGGAATCCGATTTGTCGAACATCTCGTGGAGGAAACGGAGGATCTCGGTCCCCTTCATCCGGGGGAGGTCGTCGTTGACGATAAGGACGTGGACCTCGGGCAGGGCCTTGATGACCTTGATGGCCTCGACGCCGCTCGTCGTGTTGTGAACGGCGTAGAGGTCCCCGAGGGCCCGCTGGAGCTTCTCGATGTAGCACAGGTCGTCATCGACGATGAGGACGACGGGCTTGCCGGTCGTCGCCTGCGTTCCTGTTTCTGACTGTGTCATTGACCTCCGTCGTCCGGGGCAGAGTTGGTCGCGTAACTCATTTTGTCGGGCCGGAGCCTCGGAATTTTCGTCCGAGGTGAAATGAGATATATTCCGGGAGAAAAACCCGCCTGACGCAAACCGACTCCCAGAGACCCCACCAAGATTTGTATGTATCCATAAGCATCCACACAAAATGTAGTATATTCACCGGT
>CAZSMW010000212.1:0-10357 GCA_964607985.1 uncultured Eubacteriales bacterium | reverse complement strand
TTTGCTCTCCGGCGCTGCCTTTGGACAAACCCGCTCGTTCGATATCCAGCTGTCCTACGGCGGTTGGACTCTCTCTCCGTTCCGGACCATCGTCGAGAGGGAATGCGAGGACTTGATCCGGAACGAGTTCTCCAAATTGGTCGGTTCAGCGATTTCCGAGGTTCTTCTCTCTCCAGTTCTCTCGAACCTCGACTTATCCTCGTCCGGTCATTTCTTCTCGCTGGCGCTTTGGTATCGTATCGGGCGAAGCCGGTTTTCGGCCGGCGTCAGAGGCGATTATTTTAATTTCCGCGTGCCTTATTCCCTGTCGGTCGAGGAATCCCTCGAGATCCTGGGATATCCGCTGGTCACATTAAAGGGAGAAGGCCGGGGCACAGTCCGCCTCAACGGGCTTGCCGTTTCGTTTCTCGGACGCTGGACGCCGCTCTCGACCCGCCGCGTGGATCTTTCGCTGCAGGCCGGCCTCCTGTTGCTTCCGTTCCAAGGGGAAATCTTTTTAGATCAGACGACCGCCTTGTCTACGCCGCTCGGCGATTTTCGCTATTCGGGAAGCTTCGATCATACGTTCGTTGAAGTCCGGGAGCTTGGCCTCGACGTGCCTTCGCTCATAGTCTCCCCCACGCTCGGGATCGAGCTGCACTACAGGCTCGCCGCAGAGGCTGGAATTTTTATCAGCGCAACCGCCGCCCAAGGAACCTTCTATGCGGGCGGTCTCTTCTTTTCTTTCTAACCTGACCTATTCATAAAAATGCCGATTCGTTGTTTAACTCAAGCGATATCTGCGATATCTCCAATAAACCGATTTATCATTCGGTTTCCGAAAGTTCATCTCAAAAAAACCGGCATTTTCACCCTCCGGGCGAGCCGATCCGACCGCATCTGCAGCCGCCTCGACTCGTGAATAGGCCAGGCTAATAACCCGAAGGATTGAGTTCAACGGATTTGTTCGCGGGTGGAGACATCATCAGAACTTGATTGCGCCCGGCACGACGATGGCCTTGGCATGGATCCAGTCGGCGGCTGGTTGACATTATTTCGCTGATGGGTCATCCTTGGGCACGCTACCATGAGAATCTTGGTTTGTCCTTTGGACTGGGGATTAGGGCATGCCGCGCGGTGTATTCCCGTCGTCCGGGAGCTGCGGACGCGCGGGCACGAAGTCGTCCTCGGCGCGTACGGAAGGAGCCTGGAATTTCTGGTCGGGGAATTTCCCGACCTGAAATACCTGAATTTTCCCGGGATCTCCGTGCAATATCCCGCGGGAAAACGGTTTGCCTTCTTTTATGTCTACAAGATCTTCGGTTTCCTAGGGCAGATCATACGGGAACACCGCAGGCTCCGGAGATTGGTGATCGCCCATCGCTTCGAGATGGTCGTCTCCGACGGCCGGGTCGGTTTGTTCACCCGGCTTTGCTCGTCCGTATTGATCACCCATCAGCTCTTCTTCAAATTCCCACGATGGGAAGTCGCAGGCGTGTCCTGGGGGAGATGGCTCGAAACGATTTTCTTTTGGTTCTTCCGTCTTTTATTAAGGCGTTTTAATCAGGTCTGGGTGCCCGATTTCGCCTCGCCCCACAACCTGACGGGCGAACTGTCGCATCGACGGACCTCTTTGAAAAACATCCGTTTCATCGGCCCGCTCTGCCGTTTCTCTCACCCTTCCCGGCTGGACGAGCCGATACCGGCCGTCGACCGCCTGGCGCTGGTCTCCGGGCCCGAACCCCAAAGAACGATGTTTGAACGGACCCTCAAAGCGATCCTGAAGGATCTTCCCGGCCGCAACCTGATGCTCCTCGGCAAGCCGGAAGAGGTCCATGCCGGGGGTCCTGGGCTCCGCCTTGATGATCGCAAAGACGGCCTGCACCAATTTCCGCACGCGGATGAGGAGACCATGAGCCGGTTGATGCGAGCGGCGGGTCTCATCATCACCCGACCCGGTTATACCACCATCATGGAACTGGCCGGCTTGGGCATTAAAAAAATCCTCTTCGTGCCGACGCCGGGGCAAACGGAACAGGAATATCTGGCTCGGCGCTTGGAAGAACAAAAGATTGCCCCGTGGCGGGACCAGTCTCGTTTGAGCCCGGACGACTTTCGACCCGAGGTCACCTGTTATCGGGGCTTCGGAGATCTCCCGCGGCAGGCGGATATTGGCGGGCGGGTCCCCATCCAAGTGCCGTAAAGGCCGCTCCAAGATGCGGATATTGCCGATTCCTTATTTTTTCCCGACGCTCCGCGGCTTCTGGACGAATGTCATCACCCGGCAGGCCGTCTTTCCCTTCTATGCCTCGTTCAAGATCACATCGCGATGTCATTTCGCCTGCCCTTTCTGCAATATGAAAAAGCGCCAAGTCCCGGACCTGGACACGGATACCGTCATGAGAATCCTGGACAATCTCTCCCGGTCCTCCGTTCTCCTGACGTCGTTCGAGGGAGGAGAACCGCTCCTTCGGCCGGACCTCGGCGAATTGCTGAAGTATGCCCGAACACGGAGATTCTACCTCCTGTTGACGACAAGCGCGCGCGACATCCTGGATTTTCCGATCCGTGAGCACGCACGCTGGATCGACCTTCTCCACGTGTCCATCGATGAAGGCCACGGTAATCTCGAGATGTTCGACGCGGTCCTGCCCGAATTGACCAGGATCCATCCCCATGTCTCGGTCCAGACCGTTGTGACCAACGAGACAATCGAAACGCTCCCGGAAAAGGTCCGGCGGTGTCATGAACTCAAGGCTTCGATCGTCATCATGCCCGCTTCTCCCATGGACGGCGCCCGTCGGTGTTTTCCCGACATAGTCCTCCTCGAAGACCGCGTCCGAAGCCTGCGGCAAAGGTACCCCGGCACCATCCATACTCCGCCGGGGTATTTCCGGGCGTATCGGGACCGCCGGTGCTCATCCGCGTCGATCGTCATCGGACCCGAGGGTTTCCTGTACTATCCGTGCCACATCCGGGAAGAAAAAGGTCCCAACCTCGCGGAAACTGATCTCCGCTCCTGGCTCCGCAGCCCACAGGCCGCGGCCCTCCGGTCCCGTATGGGGGTCTGTGAACGGAACTGCGGATGGTATCAGTACTACGCCGTGAGCGATTACCTGCGGATTCGGTCCCTCTTTGCGGCGCTGAAGCCGCTGCTCTCGAAGTGATCGGCCCCATCTTGGGGGCTGCACTCGTCTTGGAGATCGGAGACGTACCTTAGAACTTGATCCCCCCCAGGATGACCAGCGCCTTGGAGCGGAAATAGTCGCTGCTCTTGACACTGTCTTCGGAGGCCTTCGTCTGCTTGAGCAAGTTTGCCAGCCCCATATAGTAGCGGGCTTCGATGGTTAACCTCATGCCTCCCAGGTTCATCTCGTATCCCCCGCCGAGGACCAGGCCGAAATCGATCCTGTTGAGGCTGGACTCGCCATTGTCGTCCTTGAGAAGGTCTTGCTCGTCCTTCTTGGTCTCTCCATTTGAGGTAGACGAGGAGATGACTTTGCTGGACAGGACATAGCCGACTTCGCCGCCTCCGAAAATGAAGGGTGTTGAGCCCGGCAGGATCTTTATTTTGATGAAGACGGGAACGCTGATTTCATTGATGACCATGTCGGCATCGAAATTGATTTTTCCGAAACCTTCGGCGGTCGCATCAATCTGCCCTTGGAACTTGACGCCTTTGGGCATATACATGACGTCGAATTCCAAGCTGAATCGCGAACCGGCCTCGTAGCCGATGCCCACCATGGGACCCAACCGAGACTTGATATACTGATCGAGATCCTGTCCGCCTTCCGAATCTTGGAGCCGGCTCTTGTCATATGAGATGTTCGAGCTCGTCAGCCCGCCAAGCAGCCTGATCCCGCCTCCCAAATATGTTTTTGGCCCGACATATCCCGTCGGCTGCTGATAAACGGGAGCAGCCGCTGGCTGTTGGGGGACCTGGACGGGCTTCGCTTCGCCGCTGATGACGTTGACGACGTTGGCGTTGATATAAGCGGAGATCTTATTTCCACTTTCGTCGTCGACGATGATCTCGTACCATTCCCCGATCTTCATGCTCGATTCCAGGATCGTCCCAAGCTGGAGCGTCTTGACGACGGCCGCGTTCAGGTCTGGTTCGGAGCGGACATTAGCGGTCTGGACTTTGACTTTCAAGATGGTGGTCTGAAAAGCCAGAACGAGCAAAAGGGAAAGAACAAGCGCGAAGAAACAAAAGACCAGAGCTTTTTTCATGGATAGTCCCTCCTTAGCCAAGTCATTTTTCTTCCCTTAATCTATTCAATTTCCTCGTGTTCGTCAAGCCCTTTTTCCCAGCCATGAGATCACTCGGTTCTAAGCGCTTCTATCGGGGTGAGGCGTGAAGCGCGTCGAGCAGGAAAGACTCCGAAGAATATTCCTATCGCGGCCGAGAATGTAACGGCCAAAACCACGGCCCATGAGGTGATGACAACCGGCAGTGATGGGAAGGCCCGTCGCGCGGCAAACAAGGTCGCCGTTGTAAACAGAATTCCGATAAAACCGCCAATCATCGAAAGCACTACGGACTCAACTAAAAATTGAGTCAAAATATCCCGCGAACACGCGCCCAATGCCTTACGCAGACCGATCTCGCGTGTCCGCTCACTGACGGAAGCCAGCATGATGTTCTTGATGCCGATCCCTCCGACAACGAGAGAGATGGCAGCGATGCAGGTCAAGGTCAACGTCAGCCCATCAAGGATCGTATTGAGCGTGTCAAGCATCTGGTTTTGTGAAACAATGGTGATGTCATCCTCACCGTTATGACGTGACCGAATCAGCTCCTTGATGGACCCTTCGGCGGCGGTGACATCTTCAGCAGAACGTGCCCGGGTGATGATTTCAAAGAGACCATCGGTGTTGAACAGCCTTCGTGCAGCGGTTACAGGGATGAACACAACATCGTCCAGATCAAAGCCCAGGCTATTCCCGCGGCGCTCCATCACTCCGATCACGCGGAAAGGCGTCCCCATCACCAGAATGAACTTGCCCAGAGGATTCTCCTCGCCAAATAGCTCCACCTTAACTTTAGCCCCGATGGCCGCCACCCGGCGCCCCCCATCGACATCATCACGGCCGAAAAACTGACCGGTCACAGGATTGTGGTTGCGAACGTAGGGATATTCATGCCCGGTGCCTGTCACCCATGTGTTACGCGAAAAGCCTTCTTGTTTGACCAGACCTAGGCCGAAGATGATCGGCGCCACCCCGTTAATGGACGGCAGGCGCCTGCGGATGGCCTCCGCATCCTCCATGGTCAGCTTATGAACGCTGGAAGCACCGATCATCGCGCCACCCGTCGTTTCACGTTTGCCGGGGATGATGATCATCAGGTTGCTTCCCATGACCGTAAATTGATCCGCAACATACTGCCGCGCGCTGTGGCCCAGGGAGACCAGGGAAATGACCGCAAACACGCCAATGATAATCCCGAGCATCGTCAGCCCGCTGCGCAGCTTGTTTCCGCCAAGCATATTGAACGCGACTCGGACGGATTCCCAATGGGTCATCGATTCAGAGATCATGGTCCTTCTCGATCACACGCATGCCTTCTTTGAGATGGGTATCTTCCGGCGGCTTGGCGATACGATCCCCAACCGATAAACCGGATGTGATTTCGCTCCATTCCCAATTGAACACCCCGGTTTCCACTTGGATCTCTTTCAGGACTCCATCCACGACTTGGTAAACGATTTTCCCCTTGGGACGGACAAGAATCGCAGCCGTCGGGGCGGCCAGGACGTCATTCCGAGACGAAACCAAGATCTCGGTGTTGACGGACATTCCCGGCAGGATGTCGGCCTCAAGATCGTCGGACAGGCGAATCTTCACCCTGGCGGTGCGGTTCTGATCTAAAGCCCTTGAGATAAACGGATAGATTTCAACGACGTTTCCCGTCATCTTCCGTTTGTCAAGGGCATCGATAACCAATGAAGCCGTCTGTCCGGTCTTTATTTTCCAGTAGTCGTTTTCGTCGATATCCACGACCACGAACATTTGTGAATCATCTACGAGTTCCAGCTGACCGCGTGACTGTGAAGAGCCTTGGGTCTGCGAGAGCAACGTCGATGCCCCGGAAGCCGCTCCGATCGCGTCGGATCGCCCAGATCCTGATGATAAGGAACCGCCGGCCAACGAAGAAATGGCGAGCCCACTCCAAAGTTGACCGACTTCTAGGCTGGAGTCCAAGAGAATCCCTTCAAACGGAGCTTTGACCAGTGTTTTTCTCAATGAGGAATAGGTTACGTCCCGGTTGACGTGCGCTTGATGCAAGGCTGATTCGGCCGCCTCCAATTCGGCTGTGCCCAAAGCTATCGCCGTTTTGGCATTGTCGAACTGTTGACCTGCGAGGGCGCCTGCATCATATATTTTTTTAGCTCGATCGAAGTCCCGTTTGAGCTGAGCCACGTGAGCCTTCGCTTGTTTCACCCGGGCATCAAAAAGCGGTATGGCCGCGTCCAAGGCGCGGAGCTGATCCTTGAAATCTGAATCATCAAGGACGACCAGCGTCCCCCCCGTTTTCACGCGGTCGCCGCGCTTGACCTTGATCTCTTTAATCCGGGCCGAGATTTCCGGTTGAATGGAAACACGTTTCGCCGGTTCAATGAAGCCGGTTGCGACGCCGGTAACGGTTTCGCTGATTTCCAGATTCTTCATTTCCCACATGGCCACGGCGACCGGTTTGGGGCGAACGCCTAAGGTGATCAAAACCCCGGCAGCGGCCAGGATAAGAATAACGATTAATCCCTTGATCAGCCTTTTCAACACGAAACCTCCTCGTAAGTCACATGAAAATGAAAGGAGCTAGGCGACGGGCGCTCATCTCATCGGTTTTCTCTTTATAAATTTTCTCGTTGTCTTTGGGAATATCCGGCCCGGTTCCGATGGCTTTTTCGAGCAGGGCGAGAGCCATCACGTAATCATAAATGGCCTGGGAATAGTTCGTCCGGGCCTGGGATAAGGCGACGTGGAGGGAACTCACGTCCAGGTCTGTGGCCAATCCCTCCGTAAAGCTCAGCTCGGCGATCTTCACCGCCTCCTGGGCTTGCTCCACGTTCTTCTCTTGGGAGAGGAGCGATTCCCGGGCCTGTTGCAGGCTGAGGATGGATTCGTGGACCTCGAGCTTGACCATCTCTAAAAGACCTTTCTGGTTGTATTCGAGCTGCTTGAGCACGGCCCTCGACTGGCCGACCTTGGCCGCTTCAGCGAACCCGTTGAAAATCGGGATGTTGAGGATGAGGTTGATCGAATAGTAGCTTTCCCAGCTGTCCTTTTTGAAATTGAATTGATCGGACCAGTAATGGAAGACGCCGCCGACGGCGACGACCGGCAGATACGCCGCCTTGGCTGTCTTGATCATTTCCGCGGCCATCAGCTTCTGGTATTGGAACTGAAGGATTTCGGGGCGGCTTGCCAAGGCCCGGGCGACATTATCATCCAAATTGGCCTCGAAGGCCTGATAGCTCAACTCTCCCTTGACCTCAACGGGCTGGTTCAAGTCCAGCCCCAAAACGACCTTAAGCCCGAGCTCGGCGGTCTTCAAGCCATTCGTGGCTCTGATGAGCTGCGGCTTGAGGTTGGCCAGCTGGACTTCGGACCGGAGAAGGTCGAACTTCGAGGCCATTTCGACCGCATAGAGGCTCTCCACGTTCTTCAGGTGCTTTTCGGCCAGCGATACGGCCTCTTCGGCCGCGTCCGCGAGCTTCTTGGTCAGAAGAATGCCGTAAAAAGCCTTCTTGACTTTGAACACCGTCTCCTGCCGCGCCTGCCGGATCGCTTCCTGGGTTGACATGAGGCTGTAATTGGCCTGCTTATAACCGGAAGTGAGGCGTCCGCCGGTGAACAGGGGGACGGAGAAGGAGAGCGAAAGCTGATAGGTCCGGGTAAGATCCAGCTTGATTTTCTGCGGGAGCTGGCCGGGAAATAATGACGGGAGTCCCAGGGAGAATGCCTTTTTGTCCAGGACGTCCATCCCCTGGGCGTTCAGGCTGGGTAAGAACCTGGAAATTGCTTCCCGGACATAGTAAGACGCTTGTTCCTCCTTCGCCTTTTCAGCTTCATAGAACGGGTTTTGAAGGAGTGCCAGGCGGATGCATTCCTCCAAGGTCAGCGTGATCTTCTCCTGGGAAAAGGAAAAAGTCTGAAGGCCGAAGCTTAAGGTCAGGAGGAGGATCATCTTTCCCGCGTTCTTCATGGGAGCACTCCTTTGTCAGGCGTTCTGATGAGCGATTCCATGTAGGACGAATGCAACCATCGAATAGACCTCTTTGTCGATCATCGATCCTCTTCCGGTCCGGTATTTCTCTTAAGAATACCCTCTAGAACCGCTCCGAGGAAGGCGACCGCTTCGTCGAAGGGCGCCGTTATTCACGCAGAATCATAGTGCCGGCTGTGAACAATGTCAAGAAATGCGGAAAGCGGACCGCTGGCCGGGTGAGATCGAAAGAACACCGCTGGGGAGGTCAAAACGGGCCGGCCTCAACAACTTGTCTCAAACACAACTCGACGTCATCGAGCGCTGCTGGGAATACAATGTTGAACTCTGGGGAGGCCAAGTCCCCAAACATTGGATCAGGATCGTTGGGATAGGAGCGAAGGCTCTCGGAGTTTGGCGACGGATGACGGGCCCAGAATCCGCCCATATTCATGATAAATTGGGAGATTTCTTGCTGAGGACGAAGATTCCCTGTGACCCGGGACCTTGTGACGGAAAATTAAGATCTTAGATACGTCACCGCGAAAGGGGCGAGGGAAGGCCATTTCTTCAACAATAACTTTATAAATCCGGAAAAATTCCCATCGGCCAACTCTTCGAGAATTTTTGCGGTCAGAATATCGGCGAGTTTATTGAGATCCTCGTTTGTAAGATTTTCCGTGAATTTTTGCAGTTTTAACATCTTTTTGAGCTTTTTCCCATGCTGGGCGTCCCATTTTTTCTGGTACTTGCTTAAGCTTCTTCTCCTGACGTCTCCCTTTTGAAGGGCCTCAACAGCGACTTCAGCGGCCATCCTGCCTGAGATCATAGCCAGGTCAATGCCCCCTCCTGTGATGGGATTGACGAGGTGCGCGGCATCTCCGATGATCATCATGCCATCTCCCACGAGTGTCTCGACCGTTTGATGAACAGGCACACCTCCGCAGTTGAATTCAACAGCGGAGGCATTCTGAAAAATGAAGGGATGTTTTTCAATAAATTGATCCAGATATATTTTGGGAGTTTTACGAACGTCCTTTAACGCTTTGATTCCGACACCGACATTGGCAAGAGTGTTTCCCTTGGGAAATACCCAAACATAGCCCCCCGGAGCGATGTCGTTTCCGTAATACAAATGGATTGCCTGTTCATCGATGTTGCTGAGTCCGGCCATCTCGTATTGGAAGCAGCTCATGTAATATTTCAATGGATTGACGGTTTTCAGACCAGCGGACTTGGCGATCAAAGAATCCACACCGTCCGCAGCGATGACGATCTTGGCCATAATTTTTTTTGCCATTCCCATGTGCTCGACGACAATGCCTTTGACTTGGCGGTTCTCTTGAATGACATCCAGGGCTGTGGTCTTAAGCCAATACTTGGCGCCGGCGCGAATGGCGTCCTTGGCAAGATGTTTATCAAAGATTTTTCTTTCAATAATAACTCCGCTCTCATCGGAACTTCGGGCCCCGAACGTCACACGGTTTTCATTGGGAGCATAAAGGACCGCCGTCTGAATGCGATTTGTCAGCCAGAGAGGATTGGGTTCAATTCCAACGGCTTTAAATGTTTTGGGGTCGACAGCTTCCGCGCACCTTTTCGGCGCCCCGATTTCTTGTCTTTTCTCAACAACGAGCACATGGACTCCGGATTGAGCCAGGTACTTGGCACAAATGCTTCCTGCAGGACCGGCGCCCACAATAACGACATCCGTCTGAACGATTTCCGCTTCCGGTCGATATTCAGAAATTTCTTCCGGTCGTATTGAGATCGCCTCAACAGGACAAAAGATGAGGCAATATCGACACATCGTGCACTTTTCTCTGTCGAGCTTCAGTTCGGTTTCCATCAATATGAGGGCCTGGGCAGGACAAACTCCTACGCATCCCCCGCAATAACAGCATTTATCCCTGTCGATCCATAATTTTTCTTTCAATCTGATCCCCGTTTTAATCTCAATCTCTCCGCGATCTTATTTTATCTTATTCAGGCCCCGTTTAACAGAATATGGACCCAAAATTGCCGGTAGGATTCTTTCCTCCGAATCACGTCCTATCGGCAATTTGGGAATGGACAGATGATCGATCAGGCCGGCGAGTTCAAAAGGTGCCGATAAGGGAGGTTCGGGAACGGTGTTAAGAGCCTATTGGCCCAGCCTGCACG
>CAZSMW010000211.1:0-25999 GCA_964607985.1 uncultured Eubacteriales bacterium | reverse complement strand
CCTGGTTCACGATGAAGCCGTTTGACCCGGACAGTCCGCCGGTGACCATACGCGGTCTGTTGACGCACTCGGCAGGCATACCCCGGGAAGCCGACCAACCCTACTGGACCGGTCCGGACTTCCGTTTCCCCTCGCGCGAGGATGTGATTAAAGGCCTCTCCAATCAGCGCATGCTCTATCCTTCGTCGCGTTACTTCCAGTATTCGAACCTTGGCCTGACGTTGGCCGGGCAGATCGTCGAGCAGGTTTCGGGAAAGCCCTACGCGGATTACGTGCGGGAGAACATCCTAGGGCCCCTTCATCTCGGGTCCACCACGCCCGAAATCCCAGTCAACGAACAGGGAAAGTTTTTGGCGGTCGGCTACGGGACCCTATCCCGGGACGGTGAGCGTCCGACCATGCCTGTCTTCCAGGCCCGAGGGATAGCACCGGCGGCCGGATTCGCCTCAAACGTCGAGGACCTGGCCAGGTTCGCTTCCTGGCAGTTCCGGCTGCTGGCCAAGGGTGGGCAGGAGGTCCTGAAGGCGAGCACCCTCCGGGAGATGCAGAGAGTGCAGTGGATGGACCCGGATTGGAAGACGAGTTGGGGGTTGGGGTTTACGGTCATGCGGTGGGAGAACCGGACCGTCGTCGGGCACGGCGGGAGTTGCCCCGGGTTCCGGACCGAGCTTGCTCTATTGCCTGAAGAGAAGATCGCGGGGATCGCCATGGTTAACGCCATGGGCGTCGATCCGAACGATTTCGTCCTACAGATGATAAAGATCCTCAGCCCGGCCTTGCAGAAGATCAAGGATTCTCCGGGGCAGGGGAAGGCTGCGGACCCGACTCTTCAGAAATTCACGGGGCTTTACCGGTCCGCTTGGGGAGAGGTTGCGGTCATCGTCTGGGACGATGGATTGGCCGCGGTTGAACTACCCGGCGGCAATCCTTTGGAAGGGATGGAAAAAATGAAGTGGGTCGAGGGACTCCGGTTCCAGAGGATTCGATCCAACGGCGAGCCCGGCGAAGAGATCACGTTCGAGGTGGCCCCGGACGGCCGCGTTCTCCGCTTCAAACAGCATGGGAATTACACGGACAAGGTGCGCTGATAAATCGGGGACACAATACCAATTTCCGAATTTCATTTTTCCTGCCTGATTTTCGGGCGTTTTTTTATTCGGAAATGGGTATCGTGTCCCTATTTTTATTCCCCCGTTAATTCGAACGCGTAGCTTCCCGATCCCGTTTTGATGACGACCGAATCGGACGCGTCCTTTGCTTCGATGACGCCCTCGACACCCGGGACGAACGAGCCGTTCTCCCAGATGAGCCTTCCGCCCTCCTTGACCGTAATGTTCTTCAGATTGAACTTCGGGATGGCGATCTCTGCCTCGACGCCGAGCGGAACCGCCGCATCCAGGCGGATGCTCCGGTCCGTCCGCGACCAGGCGCACGTGACGTCGCCGCGCACGGTCTTCACGGAGCCCGACGCGTACCGAAGGTCCCGGACCATTTGCGGCCGGAGGAGGAGTTTCTCGAATCCCGAGGAGCTTTCGGCTTGTTCAATCCCAGTCAGGGCCTTAAATAACCAGGCGCCGACGCTCCCGAACATGGGATGATTGTGGGAGTTCATGGAAGGCCCTTCGCGCTTCTGCCACAGTTCCCATAGCGTCGTGGCGCCGTTGGCGATCATGTAGCCCCAGCTCGGGTAAGTCGTCTGCGTCGCGATGTCGTAAGCGAGATCGGAGCTTCCCATCCGCGTCAGGAGCTCCATGATGTATTTTGTGCCGATAATGCCCGTCGTCAGGTGCGAATCGTGGGCGTAGACGAGGTCGTCGAACAGCCTGGACCAGGCGCCGCCGCGCGCGCTCTCCGGCGCCAGGTCGAGGAACAAGGCCAGGGTATTGGCCGTTTGGGTGCTCCCGTAACTTCCGGTTTTCGGGTCGAAATATTCCTTGTGGAAAGCGGCCCTGATCCCGGTCGCGAGCCGGTCATAGATCTTCGCGTCCTCGACCTTCCTCAGGACTCGGGCGACCTCCGCCAGGACCTTCACGTCGTAATAATGATAAAAGGACGAGACCAGGCTCCCCGGGCATTTCTCGACCGCGACCCAGTCGCCGTAGGAGCTGAACTTGACGAGTCCGTTCTCGGCCTTGCTTTGCAGGAACCCGACATATCTCTTCAACCCGTCATAGTTTTCCTCTAGGATCCGCGTGTCGCCGTAATACTTGAACATGTACCAGCAGAGCAGGGGATAGGCGGTCCCCCAAGCCGGATCGGCCGGCCGGCCCCCCCAGATGTGGGGCACGGTATCCGTGATCCGGCCCTGGTCATCCTGTTCGTCCCGGATGTCACGGACGAAGTTCGTATAGAAGGCGGCCATATCGAAGTTCATCATGGCCTCTTCCGCCGTCCCCTGGGCGTCGCCCATCCAGCCCATGCGCTCGTCGCGCTGGTCGCAGTCGGTCGGGACGCTATGGAGGTTGGTCTTCTGGCCCCAGACGATGATCCGCTGGAGATCGTTGAGGACGGGCTTGGAGCAGGCGAAGCTCCCCGTGGGCCGGACGGCGCTGTGGACAACTCGGCCGCGCAGGGTATCGAGCCCCGGCGTTCCCGGGAATCCGGTGACCTCGACGTAGCGGAAGCCGTGGTAGGTGAAGCGCGGCTCCCAGGCCTCTTCTCCGCCGCCCTTCAGGATGTAATGGTCTTCGGCACGGGCGGACCGCAAGTTTTCCTGGTTGATCGTGCCGTTGTCATAGAGGAGCTCTGCGAACCGGAGTCGGACGTCCGTCCCGGCCGGACCCTCGATCCGGAGCCTGGCCCAGCCGCTAAAATTCTGGCCCATGTCGAAGACAAAGACGTCGGGAGCCGGATTGGTCATCCGGAGCGGGACGATCGTGTCCACGACCCGGATGGCCGGCATCATCTGGGACGAGAGAACGCCCGCCGGGCCCTTGACGGCCTCAGCCGGCGTCCATTCCCTATCGTCGAAGCCGGGATCATCCCAGCCTGGCGTGTCGCGCCGTGCATCATAGGTTTCTCCGTTATAGATGCCGTCCTCGATGATAGGACCGTCGGCGGCTTTCCAGGAGGGGTCGCTTACGACTTCGACCCGGCTCCCGTCTTCCATCTCGATCGTGAGCTGAAAGAGAAGGGTGCGCGATTTGAACCAACCGTTTCCCAGTAGGACGCCAACGGCGTTCGGGCCTTGGCGGAGCATCCGGGTCACATCGTGCGTGACATAGAGGACGCGCTTTTCGTAGGTCGTCCAGCCCGGGTCGAGGACGTTGGACCCGGCCTTGCGCCCGTTGATCCTGAGCTCGCTGTATCCGAGCCCGCAAATATAAGCCCTGGCTCGCTTCGGGCGGGAGGCCAGAACGAATTCCTTCCGAAGCTGGTTCTTCCCCCCGATCCATTGCCCCTTCCAGTCTGCGCGCTCGTAGAGCCCTGTATCGAAGACGGCCGTCCGGCTCCAAGGGCTCTCCCGGCCGTCGCGGTCCCACCAGCGGACCTTCCAGTAATAGGTCCGGCCGCTTTCGAGCTGTTTTCCGCCGTAGACGACCTGGATGGACGTCGCGGAGGCCGTCTTCCCGCTGTCCCACGCGTCGCCATCGACGGCGTCCGGCAGCGTCGAGACGATCAGTTGACACGCAGATTGAGATTGCCCGCGTTCCGGGTGGTCCGCCGTCCAGAAAAAGCGCGGCCGGAGGACATCGACGCCCGCCGGGTCCGCCAGGTACTCACAGCGCAGGTCTGCCGGAGCCCGGGGGCCTGAGGTTTCCGCCGCCGGTAGGGTCGCCGGTGGAAGCAGGCTGGAGAACGCGATCGCCATGAACGAAAGGGTACGAAGGGAAGAGAACATCGGACACCTCCTTCCCCCAATTATTTTGTAAAACGGCGGATTTGTAAACGGATTTCTGAACGCCGGAGAAGATCGTCGATCTCGGCGCGGTGGGAGCGGGCATGATCCAAACTCCTAAAGCCAACAAAATCGGGCATCGCCCCCAGCACCATGGCCATTTATCACAAGAAAACAAACGCTTCCCATAACGCCCAAAATGACCGATAGATTATGTGCCGGAATTCCGGTTATCCCCGGAAGGCGGGGTCATCGCTTGTGATGAATGAATCCTTATGGCAATCTTGGGATGCCGGCGCCCGCTTGACGGAGCGCCCGGCTTTGGGTAATATGGGTGCACCTCGTGGGGCTGTAGCTCAGCTGGGAGAGCGCTTGAATGGCATTCAAGAGGTCGCCAGTTCGATCCTGGTCAGCTCCACCAATCAATTCCACGAGGCCAACGCGGCCGGACCCGAGTTTCTTAATCATCGCCGCCCGATGTCATCTGCCCACGGGACAATCGACGGCAACACCGGCATCCTGAAGAAGAAAAGCAAGCCTGAAAAGCGCTTCGGTCGTCAGCCGCTTGTTATTTGGGGTTTTTCTTCTTGGGGTTCTCAGCAGCGCCAGTGATGGTGATCGTTACGTCGTAATCCATCCCCCTCTGGAAGCAGGGCTGACCGGTGAGTTCATCGTATTTAACCTCGGGCTGACCTACGTACCGGGCCTCGACGACGAAGTGGTAGCCGGGGGCGTTGTCGAAGTCTCCTTCGAACTTCAGATAGAATGTGAGGATCCCGGTCAGAACAGGATCCTGGCTCGAATAATTAACGGCTGTGATGTTTTTTGCTTTGAGGGTCCCGGAGTCGCACCAAGGTCCGCTGGGGTTGAGGGTCATCATCCCGCCCGTATATGTGGACATGTAGGTGTAGATGTTGAGGTCGTCTGGCAGCACGTACGTGCCGTATACAGCGTTGACCAGCTTGGCCTGGTTGAAGATGTAGCCCTCGCCCAAGGCCATGAGGACGTTGCCCGGTTGTCCGGGGAACCCGCCCTTGAACATTTCCTTCCAGAACTTGGTGTAGAAATGGCCGTCTGCCGTGGAATAGGTGCCCGGAATGACCTTGACCTTGGCCGAAAGCCCGATCGTGAAGACCATAAGAAAAACCAGAGAAAAAACGATCTTCCTTTTCATCTCTTCCTCCTTCTTTAGAGTTGCTTCTTAAAAATATAAGCTTCGCGGGGGACAAAGTCAGGATGCTCTTTTCTAAGAGCCTGCCCCCTCTCTCGAGGCTTCTTAAGTCCGCTGTGCGCGCCCATTTATATCTTTAGTCGGGCGAGCGGCCCGGAAATTGGAGAACCCGAGGCCGGCCGTTCGATGACGCCCGGGGCGTTCTTCCAGTCCGATATCTCTGGAAACTCAGAAATCGATTCCTGGTTTTCATGAGACTTTTTTGCAGTTTATTAATCAAAGAGGACTTCCGGTCGGGAGGTCAGAGGGGATGAACATGGAACGCCGAACATGGTGCGCAAGAACTGAATTGGGGACACGATACCCGTTTCCGAATTGTTAAAACCGGCGGTTTTCCCAGGGGAGAATCGGCTAATTCGGAAATAGGTATTGTGTCCCCAATAGATAGAGATTATCATACAATCTCAGGACGGGAGGTGCCCCCATGATGACCCGAAGGGAATTCGTCAGAAATACGGCTGCCCTCACCGGCGGAGCGGCCCTGTTCGGCGGTTCTTTCGCCTGCGGCGGAGGCGCGAAAACCGCGGGGAAAAGCCGCGTCGTGTCCGTCGCCGCGGAGGACATGCTCCTCGAATTGAAATACAACCCCGATGCCGTCCACCGGTCCTTCGCGGCCGGGTTGAGAGAGCTCACAGGCGAACGCACGCTCGAGAACGCCTGGTCGTCGCTCGTTTCGCCGGATGACGTTGTGGGGATCAAGATTAACGGCATCGGGGCCCCGAGGATCTCTTCCTCCCTCGAATCGATCAAAGAGACGATCGCCGGCCTCAAAAGGGCTGGAGTCAAGGAGAATAACATCATCGTCTGGGACCGGATGGACAGAGATTTCCAGAGGACCGGCCTCCAGATCAACCGCGGTCCCGCGGGGGTCAGGGTCATGGGGGCTTCGACCGAATGGGAGGGCGTCGTGCCCTGGATTCCGGGGTATGATCGGAGCGTTTTCGTGGCGTTCGAAGACGGCACTCTGAAGAAGTTCAAGGAGCTTGTCGGCCGCGGCTTCACCGAAGAGGGGTCGCACCGGGAAATCTTCAACTCGGTCTCCTGGCTCTGGACGCTCATCCAGCAGGGGAACGAGAAAGCCAGGAAGTACGAGGCCGAAATCAGAAGGCTGTATATGGACTACAACGACCGGGAGGGGATCAAGAAGATCGCCGAGGAGGTCGCGGACCGGTTCGAAGACGTCACGATCGAAGACGAAGAGAAGTCGTATTTCGCGGATATCGTGACCAAGGACATCACGAAGCTCATCAATATTGCCGTTCTCAAACACAACGAGGACAGCGGCGTGACATGGGCGGCTAAGAACATCGCCCTGGGCGTCACGACGAACAAGGTCCGGTTCCACATCGACTACTGCGCGAAGGCCATCCCCGAGATCCTCGCCCAACCCTGCCTCAGGGATAAGACGATCCTGCATATCGGCGAAGCCGCGAAAATCTCGACCGTCAGCGTCGCCGGGGCCCAGATCGCCCGCGACAACCGGATCTTTTTCAGCCGCGATCCCGTGGCTATGGACAGGATCGGCCTCGATATCCTCGAGGAAAAGCGGAAGGCCCAGGGCCTGGAATCGATCCGGGACATCGCGACTCACGTCGCCGCCTGCGCCGACAAGGGGCTCGGCACCAACGACCTGGCAAAGATCGACCTCCGGGAGATCAAGGCCTAGAGCTTCTTGAAACGCCCACCGCCGCGAAATTCATCTACCGGACCGTGGGCCTCTCTTCCTTGGCGCGCGCCATGGGGCAGTCGACCGGGCAGCCGAAGGCCCGGGCAAACTCGGCCATGTTGGACAGGGGCCCGTTGACCCGGTATTGGGCCGGCGCATGGGTATCGGTCCGGACCAAGAGCCGCAGGTATTCGGGTCGCATGATGCGCCGCCAATGCTGGGCGTAGCTCTGATCGGCAAAGTCGCGGCAAACGACCTTCTCGATGACCTTCCTTTTTTCGAACACGTCCGGAGCGGCCGCGGGCGCGGAAAGAAGGGCGGCGACGAAAACGAAGACCCAGCCGAGCCCGGCGACGCGGCGATGAGCGGATTGTGATCGCATGGTCACACCACATGGAAGCATTGTAGGCGAATCCTGCGATCCAGCATCCCGCTAACGGTCCTTGAGGAGTGCCAGGACCTTATCGATCGGCAGCGCTTCGGCGCGGTTGCCGTCGCGTCCCACCATCGCCCGGGCTGCGAAGAGGGAGTTGTAGATCGCTTCCTCGGTGGCTTCGTCAACGGCCCGGAAAAAGTCGCTCATCAGGTCGTTGGCGATCAGGTCGGGGTTTTCGACAGTGGCCCCCCGGTTGCGGTAGGGGATGGTGTAGGCGGTGCTGAAGGCGATGGCGTAATCACCCGAGCCGTTGGGCATACACGTAGTGGTCCGGCCCATGCCGACAAAGGCCCGCCGGGCCAGCCGTTCCAAGTTGCGCTCGGAAAGCGGCGCGTCGGTCGCGATGACGATCATGCAGGAGCCATCTCCCCCCGTTTCCTTTCTGTTCGGGCGGAGTTTTTGATAGACCGGCACGCCCAGCATGACCAACTCGCTCCCGAAATTGGTTTGGACGAGGACGCCGACCGTGTAGCGCTTTCCGCCCCATTCCTCCGTCATCCGCGAAGCCGTGCCGATGCCGCCCTTCCAGCCCAATGCCTGCGTCCCCGTGCCGGCGCCGACACAGCCCTCAGCCACCGGCCCTTCCCGGGCCGTGCGGATCGCTTGCCAGACATCCTCCTTGCGGACATGCAAGCCGCGGATATCGTTCAGCGTCCCGTCGTGGGTCTCTCCTACCACGGCGTTGACCGAGTGGACGTCCTCGCAGCCCGGCTGTTCCAAAATATATTGGACCACCGCCTCCACCGCGGTACCGACGCTGAGCGTGTTGGTGAGAATGATGGGGGTTTCGATTTGTCCCAGCTCTCTGACCTGGGTCGACCCGGCCAGTTTCCCGTATCCGTTGAAAACGCAGATAGACCCCGGTGCCTTTTGCAGGAAGATATTGCCTCCGTGGGCCAGGATGGCGGTAACTCCGGTGCGCACTGCGTCCCCCCGGTGGAGGGTCGTGTGGCCCACCCGCACGCCGGGAACATCGGTGATGGCGTTCAATGGGCCTGTGGGCATGACGCCGGTTATCAAGCCCAACTCACGCGGCCTCGGCCGGGGAGTTTCCTTCGTGGTCCCTTCGCCATGAAGCGCGAGCAGGAGAATGACGACACAGACGGTCGGCGTTATTTTCTTATTCATACAAGGATGGTATGTAATGGCCTAAAACTTGTCAACCGGCAACCTGTGGGCGCCCGAGCGGTTTGTCAACGTGATCTAGCTGTTCCATATGATTTCTTACCGGATTATAATGTCGGCAGATGAGCATGATGAATCAGGTCCAGAAGAAATGGGGGACACGATACCAGTTTCCGAATTGTTAGAACCGGCGGTTTTCCCAGGGGAGAATCGGCTAATTCGGAAATTGGTATTGTGTCCCCAATTCTTCTGTGATATGACTTCTATATAAACTATCATCGTTGGAGACCGGCCCATGAGCACTCAGATGATCGTCCGGCTTTCTCCGGAACTCAAGGAGAAGCTCGACAAGCTCGCCAGGTCCGAGGGAAAAAGCACCAACCGGATGGTCCTTGAGATCATCGAGGATTTCGTCAAGGAACGGGACATCGGGGCCTATGTCGATGACCTGTGGGCGCGGATGGGCGCAAAGCTGGCCGTGAGGAGCGTGACTCCCCGGGACGTGGAACAGGCGATCGGCCGGGCAAGGGGCAAGACGGGATGAGGAGCGTCATCGACACCAACGTCTTCGTCTCGTCGTTCTTCGGCGGCAACCCGCGGAGGATTATCGACCTTTGGAAGGAGCAGAGGATCACCCTCTGCCTTTCCAGGGAGATTCTGGACGAATACGTCGAGGTCCTGCACCGGATCGGCCTGGAAGGGGAGGAAGAGCTCAAAGAGCTCCTTTCGCTCTTCAGCCGCGACTTCAACCTCCTGTTCACCGCCAAGACCCCCGAGAGGATCGTCGTCAAGGACAATCCCGGCGACGACAAGTTCCTGGAGTGCGCGGTCGCCCTGAACGCGGATGTCATCATCACGGGGGACAGGCCGCTCAAGGCCATCGGGGAATACCTGGGGATCCTGATCTTTAGTCCCGCGGAATTCCTCGAGCACCTGTCCGGCCAG
Source organism: uncultured Eubacteriales bacterium (assembly GCA_964607985.1). Lineage (GTDB taxonomy): Bacteria > Acidobacteriota > Aminicenantia > Aminicenantales > Saccharicenantaceae > JALHVH01. The sequence continues at coordinate 16,758 of CAZSMW010000211.1, read as the reverse complement.
CGACTGTGACGGCGTCCGGATCCGAGCTGGACGCGCATGCCTGTTGACTTGAACGGCGGCCCGGGCATAAAATGCCGTCCATGCCGGATAAGATCAGACCGACGAGGACCGGGGTTCCCCCGCAGGGGACTTTCCCCTGCGTGACCTTGATATTCGACTTCGACGGCACGATCGCCGATACCCTCTCCGCCATCATTAGGCTTGTCAACGAACACGCCAAGGAATTCAATATTAAGCCCCTGGCCGATACGGACGTCGACGAGCTCCGGGGCATGTCCAACCTGGAAATCATCAAGAAATATAAGGTCCCCCTGGTAAAGGTTCCGTACCTGGTCTTGCGCGCCCAGAAGGAGCTCAACCAAAGGATCGGTGAGATGAGCCTCTTCCCGGGTATCAAGGAGCTTGTCCTCGACTTGAAAAGACGGGGGATCCGGATGGGGATCCTGACTTCGAACTCGCGGGAGAACGTCCAGAAGTTCCTCAGGGCCCAGGTCCTGGACGTCTTCGACTTCATCCACGCCGAACAGAACTTCTTCGGCAAGAACTGGGCTCTCCTCCACCTCCTCAAGAAGTTCAACCTGAAAAAAGAAGAAGTCATCTACGTCGGCGACGAGGTCCGGGACATCGAGGCTTGCCAAAAGGTGAACATTGCCGTCATCGCTGTAAGTTGGGGATTCCACCGGAGGAAGCTCCTCCAGGACAAGCGGCCGACTTACCTCGTCGATTCGCCGGACGGAATACTGGCCATCGTCTCCGGCTGAATGAATTGTTTGCTTATTCGCCTGCGATGAGCAGCCAACCTTTTCCCGGCATGATGGAAATCGCATCCCCGGGCTTGAAGACCGCCGCATCCTGGAACGATTCGATCGGAAGCGCCGTGAGCTTGGCTTTCGCCGGGTCGATCCCCAGCCGCCTCCAATCAATGCCGAGCCTGACGGCGACCGGGTCCTTGGCCCAACTGGCGATCGAGATGAGCGCCTGCCCTTTCTTGACGTAAGCGGTGGCCAGGACGTCGCTGCGGCCGGTCTTTACCGGGGAGCGTTCCACCCAGAACCCGATCATCTCGGAGTCCCGGATGCCGAAGACATCCCAGGCTTTCCAGAGCGGTCTCGGGTCTCCGGCCCAGGGAAGGCGGCTCGTCATGCCGAAGAGCATGCCGCGCCAGGGATTTCCCCCGTCCTGGAGCATTTCGCCCATGAGTCCGAAGGGGATCCCGGAGACCTCGACGAGCCAATAGCCGGGCGCCGAGTCGTAATCGAAGTATTCGCCGAACCAGAGACGGTTGAGGAACGGGAAGTGCTCGAGGTAGAGATTTGCGCTCGAAGCGAAGCCGTCGCGCGGATTGAACTGGTTGGCCGAATGGAGGTCGATGAGCGCGCCCGGCCGGTTCCGGTCAAGGACCTTACGGACTCGTTTCATGGTTGTCCGGTCGAAGGCGACGTCGTCGAGGTAGAGCCCGTCGATTCCGACGTTCTTCGCCAGCCAGTCCAATCCTTCGATGTAATAGTTGTGCCAGCGGGACATGCCGCTGTTGATGACGGCCGCGTCCTGGAGCTCGGGGACGAACCAGGCCGCGATGTAGTCGCCGCCGAGATGCTCCTGGAGCCAGGAGAAACCGCCGCCGGGACCCGGCGAAAAGATCTCGTGGCCGAGACTGCGGAGCGCGAAGAGTTCGGCGGCCCGGTTGGAAAGCTCGCGGACGGTATCATAGATCTTGACCTTGAAGCCCCGCTCGTGGGCGGCATCGATGTATCCCTTCATTTCCTTGGGCCGGAGGAAAGGATAATTGATAAAGGGGTTGATGGCGTTGGCATGATGGATATTGATGGTGTTCGCTCCCGTCACGGCGATCTCGTCGAGCGGTTTGAAGGCGTGGTAGTAGCGCTGGACGAAGTGGACCGCGGGGTCGATCGTCTTGAACGGGGTCAGGAGCAGAGTGACGTCGAAGTGGAGCGCCTCGCCGGCTCGCAGGGTGCGGGGGCCGCTCGATGCCCGTAGGGCCACGGCCCCGTCCGTTTCACGGACCGTGATGGTCCCCCGGCCGTCGTTATACCAGGACGGCGGCATGTTGAGCGGCTTGGAAAGGTAGAAGTTGGTGTTGAGAGGACGGGAGTAGTTATCGGCCCGGAGCCCGACCTGGAGCCCGGCGTTGACGTCGCCTATCCAAAGGGCATCCTGGTTCTTCATCCGGTCCCATGCCCACGAGAACTCGGCCGGTCTCGATCCCCCTTTAAAACCTAGCCCCATCATGTACTTTGCGGCGTCCTTCGCGATCGAGACGTCGAGGGCGATGTCGCTCAGCGGAATATTCTTATCCGCGCGGACCTCGAGTTTGAGATCGACATATCCGTCGAACTCCATCTCCGCCCGGCAGGTCATCGTGATGTCCCCGGTCCGGCTCCTCGATTCCCAGGCTACGGCGCCCGCGGCCTTTTTGACGATCGCCGGCTCCGGGCCATCCCATTTGAGGACCGTCCCGCCTTCGTCCTTGATGGTGAGCGACATGGGAGCGGCCAGGACGTCGCGAGGCGCTGATGAAAGACGGGTCATCTCCGGCGCGAAGAAGCTCCTGATCTTCATAGGGAGGCCGTCACGTCCGAAGCTCAGGTCCCTTCCGAGGCATCCGACGGTCCTGTGTTTGACGGTCATCGGAGTGAAAGGCTGGACGATGTCGTCGTCGAACGCGAGTTTCGAATCGAGCCAGCGCAACCGTGATTGGCGCCACGGTTCTCCGTCGCCTCCGTCCTCGAGGACCTGGTCCTTGACCCGGATCTCCAAACGGACTGCCGTCTCTTTCATGTCTTTTGGAGCGATGGTCACGTTTCCCGTGTAAGTGCCGGGGTGGGCGTCTTTAGGTACCCGGATCCCGCACCAAAGGGCCTGGACTTTGTCTTTCTCGACGCCGCAGGCCTTACGAAAAGGCTTCCCGTCCCAATTCACTCCCCCCGTGTTGATACAGTTCAGGGTCGAAGCCGGCAGGACCGCTCCGGCATCGGACCTAAGGTCGGTGAACCGCACATCCATGTCTTCGATCTCCCGGTGGGCGGCGTAGATGCCGACCTGGAAGGCGTAATATTCTCCCCGGGCGGCCTCCCCCGTGAACGCGCTCCGCGGGCCGGACCGGATCCAACGAAAGGGAAGATCCGTCGTCATTCGGATGGGGAACTGCCTGTCCTCGGGAAAGAGGAGATAGGGAAGACCTGGGTTCTCGGCCATGAGGGCCCGCGTCTCATCGGCCGTGGCGGTCACTTCCATAGGAAAGAAGCTGTTCCAAGCGTCGATGGACTGGATCTCGATGACCTTGGCCTGCGGCAACGCGTTTAGAACGGCGTCGGGCGCTTTCTCTGCCGAGATTCCGATGCGTTCGAGCCAAACCTGGTTGGGCGCATAGGAGGGAGGGTCATACTTGACTGTCGGGTAATTCGAACGTCCGGTGGACTGGTAAGGAAGATAATAAGCGTAGTAATCTCCGGGCGCCGTTCCGGGCTGGAAGATGATATCGCCGAACTCCCGGTTGATTCCCGAAGCCAGGATGTTGGTGATCCTCCTCCCTGTTGCGGCATCGATGACGACGACGTTCTTTTTCTCCGGGTCTAAATCCCGGCGACGCCACGGAATGCGGACCCGGACGGCGTCCGCCTTCGCGTCCACTCGGATGATGGCCCGATGGTTGCCGAGTCCGGATTCCGAGGGCCAGTCCCCGACGCCATAAGCCACCTCCTGAGCGGACGAAAAAACGCACGCGGCCACAAAGGCCAGAATGCCGACCGTTGTCTTTTTCATGTTCGCCTCTGTCCTGACCGGATATCACGTCTCGCTTTTCAAATAGCGGAGGGTCCGCGGCTCCCTCTCGAGATGGAAGGTGATCATCGCCTGCAGGACCCCGCTCATCGCGGCCAGGTTGCTCCGATCGAACGATAGAGGACACGCTTCGGACGGAGGGTTATCACGGACCCACTTCAGGAACGAGGCCGTCTCCGGCGGGACGGCGTCCTTCCGGGCCGGAGCGCATTCGCCGCAATAGGCCCCGTCCCTTTTCGGGGATAGCCAGGCCGGGCCGGAAAGCGGCTTGCGGCATTTCTTGCAGTGTGCCAGGTCGGGAAGGAAACCGTTGATCCTCAAAAACCAGCCTTCGAAGTAGCGGGCGAGGAAAGCGGGGTCGCCTTTTGCGGCGAGACAGCGGAGGACCGAAAGGAGGAGACGGAACAGGACATCGTCCTTCGACCGGGACGGCGAGAACTCTTCGATGAGCTCAGCGAAGTAGCTCACGGTGCAGGAGACCCTGAGGTCGTTCTGGGCTTCGAAGAAGGACTCGAGGAGGTCGCAGTTGCTGATCGTGATGAGGTCTTTCCTCTCTTTTTCATAGTAAAAGGCCCGGACCATGGACATGGGCTCCAGGCTGCAGCCGAACCGGTTGCCGAACTTCCTGGCCCCCTTGGCCACTCCGCGAAGGATGCCTTTTTCCCGAGTGAAGAAGACGACGATCTTGTCTTGATCGCCGAAATTGTACGTCCTGAGGACGATCGCTTCGGATTGGTCAATAGGCATTCAAACCCGCCTTATTCTTTCCCGCCCGGCCCGTCCAGTTTGTCCAGCTTTTCAGTCTATGAACGTGATTCCTAACGCCTTGATCTTAGCGCCGAGGGCGGCCTCGTCGATCTTGAGTTCCGCGGCGGTCCGGGCCGTGTCCCAGGCGTTCTTGAGGAGCGCCTTTTGGATGTACTTCCTCTCGAATTGCTCCCGGGCAGTAATGAGCGACCTATGTTCCACGATCCCGGAAAGGTGCTCGATCTCCCGTGTTTCCACAAGAAGGGTGAGGTGAGTTCCGTTGATCTCCTCGTCCGGGACCATGATCACGAATCGCTCGAGGACGTTCATGAGTTCGCTGACGTTCCCGGGCCAGGAGTAGTTGAGGAAGGCCTTCTCGGCCTCGGGGTCCATGGTCTTGAGCTTCTTGCCGTATTCGGCTGAAAAGTACTCGAGGAAGTAGGCGATGAGAAGGGGGATGTCCTCCACCCGGTCGCGGAGCGGCGGGATGTTGAGGGGAATGACATTGAGCTTAAAAAAGAGGTCTTCCGGGAACCGGCCTTTGGCGATGAGGTCCTTCAGGTTTCTGCTCGAGGCGGCCAGGATGCGGGTATCGACGGTGACGGGCTCCGAGGAGCCCACCGGCTCGTACTTCTCTTCTTCGATGACCCGGACCAGTTTGGCTTGGGTCTTGGAGCTCATGTCGCCGATCTCATCGAGAAATAGGGTCCCCCGGTCGGCCAGGAGGAGCTTGCCTTTCTTGTCCTTGGTGGCGTTAACGAACGACCCCTTAAGGTAACCGAAGAGTTCGTTCTCGATCAAATCATCGGGGATGGCGGCGCAGTTGATGCCGATGAACCGGTTTTCATTCCGCCGGCTCTGCTGATGGATCAAGGAGGCGATGTGCTCACGGCCGGTCCCGTTCTCCCCGTAGATGAGCACGCGGCCGCTTGACGGGGCGGCCATCTGGATGTCCCGCCGCAGTTTCTGGATGGCCGGGCTCTTGCCGATCAGCGGGTACTTGATCTTGATCTTTTGCCGGAGCTGTAGGTTCTCCTCCTCGAGGCGCTTTTGCTTGAGGGCGTTATCGAGTGTCAGGAGGACCTTCTCAAGGGAAAGGGGTTTCTCGAGGAAATCGAAGGCTCCGAGTTTGGTGGCCTTGACGGCTGTTTCGATGGTCCCGTGGCCTGAAATCATCACGATCTTGGGGTTTTCTTCGCTCGTTTTGATCTTCTCCAAGACCTCAAGGCCGCTCATTTCGGGGAGCCAGATGTCCAGGATGACGAGGTCAAAGTTCTGGCTTTTCAGCGCCTCCAGCCCCGCTTCGCCGGTCTCGACGGCCTTGACGGCGAACCCCTCGTCTTCGAGGATGCCCTGTAAGGAAGAACGGATGCTCGCCTCGTCATCGATGATCAGGATTTTTTCGTTGCTCATTTTCAATCATTCATGCCGGGATTTGTATGGTGAACTTCGCGCCGTGGGGCTTGTTGTTCTCGATGTCGACGGAACCGTTGTGATCGCGGATGATCTGGTTGACGATGGCCAGGCCGAGCCCCATGCCTTTTTTCTTGGTGGAATAGTGGGGGAGGAAAAGTTTGAACTTGTCATTGACCGTGATGCCCGGCCCCGAGTCGACGATCTCGATCGTGACCCGCTGCGGCTCCTTGTCGAATGACGTGCGGATCCCGATCCTCCCCTTTTTGTTCATGGCGTCGATGGAGTTGTCCAGGACGTTGATGATCGCTCTTTTCATCTGTTCGGGGTCGGCGGGTACGGACGCCGGCACCTCGGACGAGTAGTCGACTTCGAATTCAATGTCCGTGAAGATCCCCTTGAAGAGGGCGAGGGTCTGGTCGATGATCTGATGGATGTCCGCGGATTGGAGCTGGATCTTGGGCATGCGGGCGAAGTTGGAGAACTCGTCAACCAGGGACTTGATCGTCCGGGCCTCCTGGATGATGGTCCGGGCGCCTTCCTCGATCACCGCCTGGTGGCCGGGTTCGCCCTTCTGGAGGTTCTTGATCATCCTTTCCGCGGACAGCTGGATGGGCGTCAACGGGTTCTTGATCTCGTGGGCGACGCGCTGGGCCACTTCCTTCCAGGCCGCGATCTTCTGGGCCTTGATTAGCTGGGTCATGTCGTCGAGGACGACGATAAGGCCCGAGAACTCGCCGTCGGTCTGCTTCAGCGGCGACAGGGCCAGGGCGAGATGGGTCGTCTGCCCATCCGTCGTGACGCTGATCTCCTTGTCGGCCAGCCTGTATTTGTTCTTCATCCCCCAGTCGATGTTCCTCAGGACCTCGGCGTACCGAGCGGATCCCAGGATGTTCCGGTAAACCTTCCCGATGACGTCCTTTTCGGCGATGGCCAGCATCTCCCGGGCGGAGGGGTTCATCGTCGTGATGGCGCCCTTGCCGTCCAGGGCGATGACCCCCGTCGTGATGTTGTCCAGAATGGTCTCGATGTAGCGCTTGCGGCTTTCGAGTTCGGACGTTTTCTGGGCGATGCTCATCTGGCTCGTCTTGAGGTCAAAGATCATCTGGTTGAAGGAGTCGATCAGCGTCCCGATCTCGTCCGACGCGGGGTCCTCGACCTTGACGTTGAGGTTCCCCCTGGAGACCTCCCGGGTGGCCTGGACCAGTTTTTCGATGGGCACGTTGATGCTCTTGGCTAGGTGAAACCCGATCCAGCTTGCGGCGAAGATTATGAGGAGCGTCAGGAAGATGAGCGTCATGAGGTAGAAGGTTTTGACGGGGTTCTTCTGGGTTTTGAGCAGGCGGTACCTCTGGACGTAGGCGGCGATGTTGTTCATCTTCTGGGCGTAATTTTGGGGCAGGAACTTTCCCGTGGTCACGAGCACGTTCCCGACCGAGGGCATATTGAAGGATGCCCCCCGTCGGATCATCTCCCCGCTCCCCATGGGCTCGATGCTCCGGAACGCTTCTCCGAGTTGGGCCCGCTTGACGATGTTGGCCTTCAGGTCCCGGTAGTCCTGGAGAGGTATGTTCGGATTGATGTAGGAGAAAAGCTCTTCGTCATCGAGGAAGATGCCGATCTCGTCGAGTCTGTATTCGGTCAGCTTGTCGCGGATGAAATCCCGAAGGGCGGGACGGTTCTCGGGGCTGATGAGCTTCCCGGCCATGATGGCCCGGCTCAGCTGCTGGGCATAGTGTTCGGTGAGTTCCTCGGTATTGAGGGTGAAACCGTCGGCGACGCTCTTCGTGTCGTCCAGGAGCTTATCTAAAGGCGTCTGGAACCACTGTTCGATGTTCCGGCTGACGAAGTCGCTGGCAAAGAAGAAGAGGAGGAGCGTCGGGATGAACGAAAGGGCGATGAAGAAGATGACGAGCTTCGTCTTGAAGTGCGATCCGACGACCTTCCTCTTGCGTTCGAGGTAAAGCTTGACCATGTTCCGGCCCAGGATGAAGAAAAGGATGAGCCCGAGGAGGAGGACGATGATCTGAAGAGAAGACAGGAGGACGTTGGTCAGCCGCGTGGGGGAGAATTCCTGGGACTCCCGGATGAAGAACTCGATCGCGAAGAAGAGGACGATAAGGAGGATGATAATCGCGCCGACAACGCGCGGGCCCTTTTTCTTGGAATCGGCCATGGGTTCCATTTTTCCTTATTCGATCCCGGTCGCATCGTCCCGGACGAATTCCGCCGTGTTGTCCGGGGTGATCCGGATGTTCTTGACGACGGCGCCGGAACGGCCGAAGGCCTTGCCGGGTCTGCCGTTTATGGAGTAATCCAGGCCGCCCGCGTTGCCCAGGTGGATGACGAGTTCATTTTGGGCCGTAGCCCGGGCTTTCTCGCCTTTGAGCTTGATCCCATCCAGGGCGAGCTTCCCGTCGGCGAAGACCTGGATCCATGTCCTCGCATGGAACGAGAGCTCCAGGTTAAGTCCTTTCTCTTCTTCCTTGGGGATCGCCGCCGGAACGGGATCGGTCGCGGAAGACGTGACGGCGGTTTGTTGCTGGACCTTGGGGATCGCCTCGCGCATTTCGGGGAGAGTGACGCGTTTGCCGGGCCTGGTCAGAAAATAGGCCGCGAAGGTGACGATGACGAGGACGACCGCCGCCAAGCCGGCTAAGGAGAGCTTCTGCCTATTCGTGATCCGCGACTCGGACCCGGGCCCCCGGGCGCTCTCCAGGCCTTCGGCCGACAGAAGCCCCGCCCGGCGGTATCTCTCGATAAGTTGGACCTCGTCGAGCCCCACGGCCTTGGCGTAGCCGCGAAGCACGCCCTTGATGAAGAATTCCCCGGGAAAAATGTCGAGGCGGTCGGTTTCGATGGCTTCCAGGTACCTTAGCGTGATCCGCGTCGAGTCGGAAATCCCTTTAAGGGAAAACCCCCGGGCCTCCCGCTCTTTCTTGAGTTCCTGTCCGATGGATGCCATTCTTCCCGGAATTTTAGGTCAATCCGGGGGTGATGTCAAACCGGCGGGGGGGGAGGGGACCCAAGATTGTCGATAGGACGGGTGTCGGAATTCCATTAAATAGATTGAGCTTTGACTTTGAACGGCCTGAAGCCGCCCTCACTCCCCCGGACCCCGGGGAACCAGTCCCGTCGGTTCCCCCCATAGAAAAAGCCGACGGGTCCCCCCTCCGCTACGGGGGCTTGAGGACGGCATTCATGGCCGTTCATACTAGGTCAGATCTCAAGTCTTTAAGAACTTCGACACCGAGCTGAGACTGCCCAGGCAGCCGATGACCCCGCCGGCGGCGACGAGCCCCAACGCCTGGAAAAGGGAAAGGTAGCGGAAGTTCAAGAGCTGCTGCAGCGCCCCGAGGGATCCGATATAGATGGGGAAGAGCTTGATCGCCAACAGGAGGAAGGCCAACGAGATCATGCTCCCCATCACACCCAGGGCGATCCCTTCGAGGAGGAAGGGGGTCCGGATGAAAATGTTGGTGGCGCCGACCAGCCTGAGAATCTCGATCTCGTTCTTCCGAGCGATGACGTTGAGCTTGATGACGTTGGAGATGATGAAGAAGGAGGCCAGCATGAGGATCCCGCCCAGGAAGAACCCGACCGCCTTTGCCAGACGGCTCAACGACTGCATTTTGTCCACCCAATCCTGGTTGAACTGGACATCCTCGACGCCCTTCATCCGCCGGACGTCCTGGACGAGCTTCGCAACCTCCCTCGAGGCCGGTGCCGTATCCTTCAGCCGGGCTTCGAGGGACGACGGGAAGGGGTTGATCTTGAGGTTGGCCAGGATGTCCTTCAGGTCGGGAAAGTTCTTCTGGAACCTGTCCCGCGCCTCTTCGGCCCCGACGACCTTCACCCCGGAGACGAGGGGTGATCCCAGGACCTTCTGCTCGATGCCCTTGATCTCCGCGGCCGTCGCGGCCTTGTCGAGAAAGAAGGTGACGACCATGTTGGTCGAAAGCTCCCGGGCCATGTGCTGGAGGTTGTTCGACAGCGAGAGGAAGACGCCGACGATCAGGAAGGACAGGCAGATGATCGTCACGGAAAAGATGTTCCTCGCGCGGTACTGCCACAAACTGTTGGCCGTGACGCCGAGGAAGTACTTCAGTTTCTCGTAGATCAGAGTGTGTCCTTTCCTATCAATTTGCCCTTTTGGAGGAAGAGGATCCTGTCGCCGAAGTGCCGGATGAGCTCGCGGTCATGGCTCCCGATGATCACCGTGGCCCCCTGCTTGTTGATCTCCTTAAAGAGGGTGATGATCTCGAAGGCCAGCTCCGGGTCGAGGTTCCCCGTGGGCTCATCGGCCAGCAGGATCTTCGGATTGTTGACGATGGCCCGGGCGATGGCCACCCGCTGCTGCTCGCCGTACGAGAGGCGCGAGGGGAGGTCCCACATCTTTTGATGGAGGTTGACCATACGCAGCGTGTTGAACACGCGCCTCCGGATCTCCTTTCGGGGCTCGCCGAGGACCTGGAGGGGGATGGCCACGTTGTCGAAGACCGTTCGGTGGAAAAGCAGGCGGAAGTCCTGGAAGACGATCCCCATCGTCCGCCGGAGCTCGTGGATCCTGGGGTTGGGAATCTTCAGGATGTTGACGCCGTCGATGACGATCTGGCCCTGGTTGGGCAGGAGTTCCCGGAAGATGATCTTGAGCAGAGTGGTTTTGCCGGAACCGCTTGGGCCGGTGATGAAATAAAAGTCCCCGCTCCGGACCTGGAGGCTGATGTCGGACAGGGCCCATTGCGGAGGCTGGTATTGTTTGTAAACGTGAAACAGCTCGATCAAATTCTTTTTGAACCTGTCTAGCCTGCCTAGCTCTTATATGAACAGATACATGAACCAGCCGAAGGCCAGGGCGCCGGCGACCATGATAAGGAAGAGGGTTAATCCGTATTTGATCCGGGCTTTTTTTCCGTCGCGGCGGAGGAGCGACATCACGAGGGCGACGAAGAACGCGTAAAGAACCATGGTGAAGAGGTGGCTTTGGAGGATCATTTCTTCTTCCCCGCGGCGATATCGTACGCGTCCAGTACGACGAGATAGTTCAGGAGTCCGGCGCCCGCGATGAAGGCGGTTCCGAACTCGAAGGTCATCCTCTCGAGGGACCCGGGCCCGATGGCCAGGAACCTGGACAGGACATAAAAAAGCCCGTTCCCGATGTCGGCGAAGAACGCCAGGATCGTCAGGGGATTCTCCGTCTGGAAGGGGTAGATCTTACCTCCCATGATCAACCCCAGGCCCGTCATGGCGAAGATGGACACGAAGAAGACGGCCCCCCGGGCGTACTTCTTCTGGGAGATATGCCCAAGCCCGGGGATGATCCATCCGATGGCCATGAACAGGAAGGCTTTGAACTTCATGAGGGAAAAATATTAATCGAAACGGTCCGATAAATCAAGTGAATTTTACTTTTCCGGACCTTCCTGTACAATGACCCCATGCCCGAGCTCCCTGAGGTTGAGACCATCGTCCGCGGTCTCAAATCTTATCTTGAGGGGACTGAGATGGGGACATTCCGACTTCTTTTCCCCCCTCTCCTGCGGAGAGCGTCCGGAGTTGCGTTGGCCGCTTTTGAAGGCATAAAGGTCACAACCGTGAAGCGGCGGGGAAAGATGATCCTCGTGGAGTGCGAAGGCGGCCGGGCGCTTATCTTTCACTTGAAGATGACGGGCCAATTGCTGCTCGAGCGGCCCGATGTTCCCGCGGATAAGCACGTCCGGCTCATCATACCGCTCGTGGGCCGGGACCGGGAGCTCCGCTTCCGGGATATCAGGAAGTTCGGCTTCCTCTGCTGTTTTAAGCCTACCGGCTTGTCGCCGGTCCCTGAGCTCGATGCCCTGGGACCGGAGCCTCTCGAGATCGATTTTCGGAATTTTACCCGGCTTTTTCAAGGGCGCAGAGGCCGCATCAAGAGCTTCCTCCTTGACCAAGGGATCCTCGCAGGTATCGGAAACATCTATGCCAACGAGATCCTTTTCAGGGCACAGATCCATCCTCTGACTCCGGCCTCGTCCCTTGGGGAAAGGGAGCTGAAGGCCCTGTGGAAGTCGATCCGCGCGACCCTGAAGCTGGCGATTTCCAGGAAAGGGTCCTCCATCCGGGACTTCACAGACCCTAACGGCGATCCGGGGAATTTCCAGGAGCTTCATAAGGTCTACGGCCGGGAAGGGGGAAAATGCCCCCGCTGTAAAACGACCGTCAGGAGGATCAAGGTCAGCGGCCGCAGCACGTTTTTCTGCCCCAGGTGTCAAAAAAAGGGCAATCCAGCCTAGCGCTTTTTCCGCGTGTTTGACTTTTCTTCCTCTTTTTCCCTATGATGAATTCAGCCAATATGAAGGAGGCGCGGATGAAAAGACCTTTTCGCTGGTCCGCCCTGGCGGGCGTGCTGGTCGTTCTGACGGTCCTGCTCCTGGCGGAAACCGTCGTGGTCAAGATCCAGAGCACCAACCTGAGGAAGGAGCCGAAGTTTTACTCCCAGACGATCGCCGCCCTGACCGCGGGGAACTCGCTGGAGAAGCTGTCCAGCCGGGACGGCTGGTTCCAGGTCCGGACCTCAGCCGGGGTCGTGGGCTGGATCCACTCGAGCGCCGTCGAGACCAAGAAGTTCAACCTGCTCGCCGTGGACAAGAGCATGAAGACGCAGGCCTCGGCCGGCGAAGTGGCCCTGGCGGCAAAAGGATTCAACAAGCAGGTCGAGGAGAACTACAAGGCTAAACACGGTGAAGCCAACTTTGCCGCCGTGGACAGGATGCTGCAGCTCAAGATATCGCCTTCGGACGTCGAAGCCTTCCTAAGGAAGGGCAAGCTGGGCGAGTTTGGAGGCGACAAGTGAGAACACAGCGCGCAGGTGTCATTATGACAGCGGCCGCCCTCGCCGGCTTCGTCCTTTCGGGCTGTTCGGTCGTCCAGCAAGGGGCCAAGGTGCTGTCGGATACGGGCAAGCTGTCGGAGAAGGACAGGGACTCCATCATCAAAACGAGTGAGGCTGTGAGGTCGACCTTTTCCGAGATCACGGAACAGGAAGAGTATTATATCGGCCGGGCTGTTGCCGCCCTTGTCCTCTCCAAGTATAAGATCTATGACAACGGCGGCCTCACGAACTATGTGAACGTCCTGGGAAAAGCGATCAGTTATTACTCCGACCGTCCCGAGACCTATGGCGGCTACCACTTCCTTGTCCTGGATTCTGACGAGGTCAACGCTTTGGCCGCGCCCGGCGGCTTCGTCTTCGTTACGAAGGGCCTCATCATGCGTTGTAAGGACGAGGAGATGCTGGCCTCGATCCTCGCTCACGAGATCGGCCACGTCTCGGCCAAACACGGCCTCGCGTCCATCAAGAAGTCCCGGCTCGTCGACACCTTCAAGATCCTCGGCAAGGAGGCCGCGACTCGCTACGGGTCCAAGGAGCTGGCCGAGCTCACGGGGATCTTCGAGAACGTCCTCGGCGATATCATCGAGAGCCTCGTCGAAAAGGGTTATGACCGGAAATACGAATATGAAGCCGACAAGCTGGCCGTCAAGTTCGCGTCCGGGACAGGCTATGACCCGAACGGGTTGACCCGCTTTCTGAAGACCATGGTGGGGGGTGCGTCCGGAGCTTCGGGCAAGGGCTGGTTCAAGACCCATCCCTCGGCCGAGGACAGGCTCGAAAGCGTCAACTCCCAGATCAAGGGAATGACGAACGTCCCCAAGATCATCCCGGTCCGGACGGAACGATTCATGCAATCTGTCAAGGGACTGAGACCTTAGGCTGGCCCACCGCGGATGTCTAAAAAACTGCTCAGGGGGCTGGCCGTAGGGGCGGCCGTTTTCCTGGCTTCAATCCTTCTCCACTCGCTCAACGTGCTGAGGCCCCTGGAGTGGAAATCCTGGGACATTAGGCTGCGCCTGCTTTCCCGCCCGTCTCGGGCAAGCCGCGATATCGTCCTTATCATGATCGATCAGGAGAGCCTGGATGTCTACGAGAAATCCCAGGGGATGCCGTGGCCATGGCCGCGGCAGATGTATGCGGTCTTCGCGGACTATCTGAAGGCCGGGGGGGCGAAAGCCCTGTTCCTGGACCTTATTCTGAGCGAAACCTCAAGATACGGGGTCGAAGACGATGATATCCTGTCCCGGGCCATGACCGCCTCGGGAAACGTCTTCGTTCCCTTCTTTATAAGCGCAGAAACGAAAAACAAGGACGTCGAGGCCCTTCGCCAACTCAAACGCTTTTCCCTGCCCGCGAGGGATTATCCGAAGAAGGCCGTTCAGCCCCTCGAATCGGTCTCTCTCCCTATCGAGGTCCTGCTCCGGTCGGCGGCCGGCGCCGGGAACGTCCGTTTCGCTCAGGATGAGGACAGCATCTTCCGCCGCATCCCGCTTCTTTTTTCCTACGAAAGCCTTTTGCTCCCGTCCCTGCCCCTGGCCCTTGCTGAAGTTGTCATGGGGAGATCCCCGGCGGACGGGGTCCCCCTCGACGGGTCGGGCCGGATGATCATCCGGTATCATGGCCCGGCCGGGACCTATGAGACCTATTCGGCCGCTGCGATCATCAACTCCTGGGCGCAGATGGACGAGGGCAAAACGCCGCAGATCGATCCGAAGGAGTTCGCGGGAAAGATCGTCCTCCTCGGGACGAACGCCCCGGGACTCCTGGACCTGAGGCCGACACCTTTCAGCCCCATCTGTTCAGGGACCGAGATCCAGGCTGCCGCCCTGGACAATCTCCTGCACAAGGACTTCATCCGGATTACTCCCCTGGCGGTCCTGTTCTTGTACCTGCTCGTCCTCGCTCTTTTGACCGCGGTCGGGATTTCTTTTTCCATGAAGATTTGGAAGATCGCAATATTCTTCGCGCTTCTCCTGGCGCTTCCGGCTGCGGCCTCGGCCTTGGCCTTCCGTGGCGGATACTGGCTCGATTTCGCCGTCCCGGAAGCGGCCGTCCTCGCGAGCTTTATCGGCGCCGCCCTCCTCAACTACAGCCACGAAGGACGCCAGCGCCGGTTCATTAAGAACGTCTTCCGCCATTACCTGAGCCCGGACGTCATCGAACGCATCCTGCAGAACCCTTCCATGCTCGACCTGGGAGGGGAAAGACGCGAGATCTCCGCCTTCTTTTCCGACGTGGCCGGATTCACTTCAATCTCGGAAAAACTCTCCCCCGAGGAGCTCGTCGAACTCCTCAACGCCTATCTCTCGGAGATGACGGACATCATCCTGTCCTTGGGAGGGACGCTGGACAAGTACGAAGGGGACGCTATGATCGCTTTCTGGAACGCGCCCCTCGACCAGCCGGATCACGCCTTGAGGGCCTGCCGGGCCGCCCTGAGGTGCCAGAAGCGCCTTGCCGAGCTCCGGCCTGAGTTCAAACGCCGGTTCGGGAGCGAGGTCTTCGCGCGCATCGGCGTCCATTCGGGGCCTGCGGTCGTCGGAAACATGGGTTCGGAAAAAAGGTTCGATTACACTGCCATGGGCGACACGATGAACCTTGCCTCGAGGCTCGAAGGGGCCTGCAAACAATATAAAGTCGCCACCCTGATCGGCGAACCGACGCGGGACATGGTCAAGGCCGCGATCGTCACCCGGGAGATCGACATGATCCGGGTCGTGGGCAAGAAGACTCCCGTCCGGGTCTTTGAGCCTGTCGGGGAGAGGGAGGAGACGGCCTCCGGAGAGATCGAAAAGGCCGCTCTCTTCGAGCGTGGGCTCGAAGCTTACAGGAACCGTGATTGGGACGGGGCCGTCGAGACGTTCCGCAAGCTAGGGGAGGACGTCCCGGCCGGGATCTACGTCCGAAGATGCTTGGCTTTCAAACAATCCCCGCCGCCGCCGGATTGGGACGGGGTCTTTGAACTCGGAGAAAAGTAAAGGACGCGAGCAACATGGAGGTTCAATTCTGGGGTGTTCGGGGGACTTTCCCGTCGCCCGGAAAGGACAAGACGCGCTACGGCGGGCACACGCCCTGCGCTTCGGTCCTTTCGGGCTCGGGCGAGGTCATCGTTGTCGACGCGGGGACGGGGATCAAGGACCTGGGCGATTGGCTGGTGAGGGAGCGAGGGGAGGGGCCCCTCAAGGTCACCCTTTTCCTGACCCACTTCCACCTGGACCACGTCATGGGATTTCCCTTCTTTGCTCCGTTGTTCATCCCGGACTCCGTGATCACCATTTACGCGCCGGCCCCGCCCGCGGAGACCGAAAGGTACCTCGGCGGCCTTATCACCGGTAAATATTTTCCCGTCGAGCTCTTCGAGACTAAGTCCAGGAAGACCTACTTGGAGGCGCCCCAAGGGAGCCTCGATCTGGGTGGAGTGAAGGTCACGCATTGCCGGCTGCGCCATCCCCAGGGGGGTCTCGCCTACAGGTTCGAGGAGGAGGGTAAGAGTGTGGTCTTTGCGACGGACACCGAACATCCCTCCGAGGGGGTCGACGAGGTCCTCGCCGGGTTCGCCGCGGGAGCGACCCACCTCATCGCCGACGCGACTTTCACGCCGGACGAATACAGATCAAGAAAACAGGGTTGGGGGCATTCAACGTGGCTCGAAGCGACGCGGCTCGCCGCGGCAGCGAAGGCGGAAAACCTTCTGCTTTCCCACCTGAATCCCGATCACGGGGATAACCTCGTGGACGGGCTCGCTGCTTCGGCCAGGGAACATTTCCAAAGAACGTCCGCCGCTCGACAGGGGCTGCGGCTGATCGTGTGAGGAGGGAGGCCATGCCCAACGGACCATTGTCGGACTGGACTTTGTATATCGAGATCGTCGCTGGGTTAGCCGCTCTCGGCCTGGCCGCGGTTTTTTATGTCGTGCTCCGGAGGCC
>CAZSMW010000210.1:0-4433 GCA_964607985.1 uncultured Eubacteriales bacterium | reverse complement strand
AAAGAAGATAGAGTACGCAGATCCCCGTATCCCTGTCCACCCATGGTAAGATTTTTAAATGGCAAGACATATAGGCCTTCGGTAAGATTATAGACGGCGCGATTCGGATGATTGACAAACGCGTGTCCGTCTAGTAGCGTTGGACCGGTATGTGGACGAAACGTCTTCCGGCAGTCATCCTCACCGTCGTGCTCCTTTCGCTGGTAGGCTTGTTCCTTTGGAAGGGCCAGAAAGGCATGATCGACTTTGAGGTCAACAATACCGCAGGCAAAAGGATCCGCGCCGGAGAGACGCTCTACCGGCAGGAGGACGGCCATTACCAATTCAAGTATCCTCCGTTCGCCGCTTTCCTCTACGTGCCGGTGTCTTTCCTGCCGCTCGGGGGGGCCAAACTCGCCTGGTTCCTTCTCATCTTGGCTTCTTCGGTCCTGGTCTTCAATTTATCCTACGGCCTCGTCCGACCCGAAGCAAAAAAGGCCTGGGTTCTGCGCGTCTTTCCGCCGCTTATTCTGGCCAAGTTCTTCCTGCGGGAGCTCCAACTCGGCCAGATCAACGCCCTGATCACGGCCCTGCTTCTCCTTATGGTCATCGTTTTGATCAAGAATGAGGACCGCCCGGAGGGGGCACGCGAAGGTTGGGCGGGTATCCTGTGGGGCGCGTCTTTCGCCCTGAAACCTTATGCATTGATCTTCCTCCCTTACTGGGTCCTCAAAAAAAAACTTCTGGTCCTCGCCGGCGGCGTTCTCATGCTCATCTTAGCTTTTCTCGGGCCGGCCCTATATTACGGGCCCGCCGGGAACACTCAGGTCCACGAAGAATGGTTGGATTCGCTATCGCGATCGACACCCGCCCTTTTTGCCACGCAGGACAACGTTTCCCTTATCGCCCTGTTCACGAAATGGACGGGCCGGCCTCAACTCTCGCGCGCCCTCTACCTTATGACCGTAGCCATGCTCGCGCTCATCTTCCTGTTCCTCATGATCAGGGGGCGGACCATACCTCGGCGTATCGTCCTCGAATCGGCGCTTCTCCTGACCCTTATCCCGATCGTTTCGCCGCTCGGTTGGGATTACACTCTGCTTTCAACCGTGCCCGCGGTCATGCTCGTCCTGAACAACTTCGATGTCTTTCCCCGGCCGGCCGGCGCCCTCCTCATCCTGGACCTGGCCGTAGCCGGCCTTTCCGTCTACGACCTCATGGGGCGGGCCCTTTACGCCAAGTTCATGGCCCTTTCTATCATCACGGTTAATTTCCTCGTCCTCGCCGCTTTCCTGGCGTGGCTTCGACTGAAGGGCCGAGCCTGAAAGAGGAACCCGGAGGATAGGAGTGCCTGACATGAAAAAGGGCCCGAACACAATCCTGATGATCTGGCTCCTGGTGTTCTTCGGCAGCTTCGTGTGGAACGCAGCCCTTTTTGCCGCTCCGGTCTTGAGACATCACGCACCCCAGGTCTCGGCACTGATCTACGCTGTTTTTTCCCCCGTCTGCCACCAGCTCCCGGAACGAAGCTTCTTCTTTCGCGGATTTCCCCTGGCTGTCTGCGGCCGCTGTCTCGGTATCTATCTCGGTTTCTCGGCAGGGACGATCCTCCACCCTTTCCTCTGCCGGTTCAACAGGCCATCCCTGCCCGCGACGTCGATCTTCGTTCTCTTCAGCCTGCCCATCGGCCTCGATTCGGCTGGCAGTTTTCTCGGCCTTTGGGCAAGCCCGATCGGGCTCCGTTTTGCGGCTGGTCTGATCTGGGGAGCGGTCCTTCCTTTTTATCTTATCACTGGGCTCTATGAGGCCAGTCAGCTCCTCAGCCGGAATTACCGCTTGAAATCCCCTGCGGAAACCAAATAGAATGGTTTATCGAAGGAGATGGACCGATGAACGACCATAAGCCCAACATGCTCACGCCCGCGCTCGTCGGGGGCGCCGTCGCCGGCGTCCTCTCGGGCATTCCCTTCCTGAACTGCTTTTGTTGTCTCTGGATCATCGGAGGGGCCGTCCTGGCTTCGTACCTTCTGGCCAAGGATTCGCCCGTCTCCCTCACCGCTGGCGACGGGGCCATCGTCGGGGTGTTCGCCGGGATCTCGGCCGCCGTCATCGATTCCCTCGTCAGCATCCCCCTCCGCGGCCTCAACGTGGCCGTCATGCGCCGGATGATGGAGCGGCTTTCCGAGTTCGCCGACGAGATGCCCTCCGGTTGGGAAAACTGGATCAACCGGACGGAAGGAGGGGTTTCAATCGCCATGTTTCTCATCGGGCTCTTCATTTCCGCGGCCATCTTTGCCGCTCTGGGAGCCCTTGGGGGGATCATCGGCGCATCCCTGTTCGGGAAGAAAAAAGCACAAGGAGCCGACATTGCACCTCAAAACCCAAGTGATCGTCAACCCTGAATCCAATCAAGGCCGGACGCGCAAAAGATGGACTGAGATCAAGGACGGCCTGCGCCATTTCATCAAAGAGTTCCGGTACGATTTCACCGAAAAACCCTTCCAAGCCACGGAGATCGCCCGCGAGGCTATCAAGAGCGGGTCCGAGCTTATCATCGGCGTCGGCGGCGATGGAACGATGAACGAGATCGCCAACGGCTTCTACGAGGACAAACGGATCATCAACCCCGAGACAAGTCTGGGCATCGTCCCCTCCGGGACGGGATGCGATTTTACCAGGAGCCTGAACATTCCCAACGGATTAAAGAACGCCCTGAAGGTCATCACCGAGGCCCCATCCGCGAGGATCGACGTGGGCCGGGTGAGCTTCCGGGGGCATTCGGGCGATCCTGCAGAGAGATTCTTCCTCAACATCGCCGACTTCGGGATCGGGGGCGAGGTCGTCAAGAGGGTCAACGACCGCCGTCTGGAACGGAAGGCATCGTCCTACGTCCGGTGCCTGATCTCGACCATGATCCAATACCGGAATAAAAGGCTGAGGATCCGGATTGACGGAAGCGATTTGCCGGAAGAGGACTACCTGATCGGCGCCGTGGCCAACGGCCGTGTCTTCGGCAAGGGCATGAAGGTTGCCCCCCAGGCCCGGCTGAATGACGGCCTCTTTGATACCGTCCTCGTCAAGGGTATGAGGTTCCTCGAGTTCTGTCGCCACGGATGGAAGCTCATCAACGGTAGCCACCTTTCCCACCCCAAGATCGACCTCATCCGCGGCAAGAGAGTGGAAGCTTTCTGTCGTCAGGATGAAAGCGTGCTCCTGGAACTGGACGGCGAGCAACTGGGAACCCTGCCGGCTTCGTTCGAGGTCGTTCCGCGAACGATGCTCGTCAAAGGGTATCCGGCGGGCTAGTTCGCCTTATTTAAAGCATACAATCGCGGATCGTTGGTGAGGACCAGGTTCCCCCCACTATCGAAGAACCTGTAGATGACCGTCCGGGTCCTGATGGAGGACTTACCGTACGAGGCTTGGATCCGACGAATATAGTTTCTCGTTTCCGGATAGGGAGGAATACCTTTATATTTTTTCACGGCCTCCTGGCCGGCGTTGTAGGCGGCCAGAACAAAATTCGTCTTTCCGTCATAAAGCTTGATCAGGTCCTTCAAGTACTTGGTGCCGCCCTCGATGTTTTCTTCGGGGTCGTAGAAGTTGTTGACCCCGTATTCCTTGGCCGTGGCCGGCATGAGCTGCATGAGGCCCATGGCGCCCTTCTCGGAGACGGCGAAGCTGTCGTAATTGGATTCCGCCCGGATGATGGCGTGGATGAGGTCAGCCTCCACGCCGTGTTTTTGGGCGACTTTCCGGACGACGTGGTCGTACGTCTTCCTGCCGACGTCCTGAGATTGAGCGCAGAGGGAGAGGGCCCATCCCAATGTCGCGATGACGGTAACGGCGACTTTTACGGTTCTCATGAGGCCTCTTGACTGCATTGTGCCAATAAACGGCCTGATTAGCAATCACCCCTAGGGGTGATTTTTCTGTTCAGCCCCCAACCATTCTCTCGATGAGAGCATAACTCTTTTCAAGAGCTGCGTCCAGCGCCTCGGGCTTTGACCCGCCCGCCTGTGCAAAATCCGGCCGGCCTCCGCCTCCCCCGCCGACAATGGGGGCCAATTCTTGGATGACCGCTCGGGCCTGGACCTTAGACGTCAGGTCCTTGGTCACCGAGACGACCAGGTAGACCTTTTCACCATCCGCGGCGCCCAGAACCACGATCCCGGACCCCATTCTCAGTTTCAGCGAATCGGCGAGATCCCTAAGCCCTCCCATGTCCAGGCCTTCCACCTTTTGGGTCATGACGGAAATACCCTTGATCGTGCGGACGACACCTTCTTCGTTCTGAAGCTTCTGGCGGGCCAGTTTCTGCCGGAGGACCTTGTTCTCCTTATCAGCGGCCTCGAGGGATCCCACTATTTTATCAATCCTGGAAAGGACCTCTTTCCGGGAGACGTTCAGGCCCTTTTCCACGCTTGTCATCAGGTCCTCAAGCTCCTGGAGAT
>CAZSMW010000209.1:0-10073 GCA_964607985.1 uncultured Eubacteriales bacterium | reverse complement strand
CCTCCTTCGAAAGGAAGCCGACGCGGGACAACCTGGCGACAAAAGTCGGCTCGTTGGTCCCGATCATCAGGTAGTATTCGGTCCTCTTCCTCAGGGTGTCCAAAGAACCGAGGATCTTCGCCCGCTGGGTCTCGTCAACGTCTCGCCTGACACCGCCGAGGGTGTTGATGGCATAGTGGACGCGGTTGCCGGAAAGCATCTCCAGGAGGTCCATGACGATCTCCAGGTCGCGCCAAGTGTACATGAAGAAGCTGTCGAAACCCGCCTCGTGGCCGGCGACTCCGAGCCAGAGGAGGTGGCTGTGGACCCGTTCGAGCTCGGATACGAGGTAACGGATGTACTGGCCGCGCCTGGGCGCTTCGATCTCCATGAGCTTCTCGACGCCCTGGACGTAGCAGGTCGAGTGGGAGTGGGAGCATATCCCGCAGATGCGCTCGGTCAGGTAGATGTTCTGGATCCAGGTCTTTTCCTCGGCCAGCTTCTCCATGCCGCGGTGGTTGTAGCCCAGCCGGATGTCGGCGTCCTTGATGACCTCCCCGTCCACCGTCATCCTCAGGCTGATGGGCTCCTTGAGGGCCGGGTGCTGCGGTCCTATGGGGATCGTGACCTTCATGATTTTCCTCCGGGGATCTTTTCCTCGGGCCGCTCGAACTTCCAGTCCTTCCGCAGGGGGAAGTTCTCGGCCGGCCAGTCATCGGGAAGGACAAGGGGGCGCGCGTCGGGGATGTTTTCCACGATGATGCCGAACATGTCCTGGAGCTCCCGCTCGTAGAGGATGGCGCCCGGGATGACCGGCGTGATGGACGCGATACGGGGGGCGGCCTTCGGGATCCGTGTCCTCACGTTGAGGCACGCGTGCTCGTTCCCAAAATGATAAAGGATCTCGAAGTCGTCCTTGTCATCCAGCCCGCTGATGGTCGCCAGGTAAAGGAAGCCCATGCGGTCCCGCAGGGCCGTGACCGCGGCCGTCAGGTCCCCGGGGGCGACCGTGATGAAGACGCGCCGCAGGGACGGGTTGGCGACCTCGAGGGCCATGCCTCCCAGGAGGGCCTTGGCTTTTTCGATGATCTCGGAATCTGTCATACTGTCCTCGAGAGTTACAATTTTCCCAGAAGCTTGACGACGCCGTCCAGGATGGCATCCGGGCGGGCCGGACATCCGGGAACATAGGCGTCCACCGGGATGACCTGGTCGATGCCGCCCATGATGTTGTAGGCGCCCCGGTAAACGCAGCCGGACAAGGCGCAGGCGCCGACAGCCACGACGAACTTAGGGTCAGGGACCTGTTCGTAGATGCGGAGGATCCTGTCCTTGATCTGCCGGGTCACCGGACCGGTGCAGATGATCACGTCAGCGTGCCGGGGAGTCGCCTTGAGCAGGACGCCGAGCCGCTCCACGTCGAAACGGGGCGTCAGGGTTGCGACGATCTCGATGTCGCAGGCGTTGCAGGCCCCGGAATTGAGATGGAGGATCCACGGCGACTTGATCCTCGACCAGCGAACCAATCTATTGAGCATGTCAACTCCTTGTCACGAGGGCCATGATGGAGAGGAAGATCATGGCGAGATAGATGACCGCAAAGAACACGATCTTACCCGACGGGACGGTGGCGATGACGAGAGCCGCCACGTGCATCATGGTGAAGAACAGAGCGATGAAGAAGAAAAGCCGGTAGCCGAACTGGATCTTGAAGCCCGGCAAATGCTCGCCGCAGGCGTAGGTCTCGAGTTTTCCCCCGACATTCCTGGGCTTGGGCGCCATCCTCTTGCCCAGGGCGAATAACAGGAACGCGAACCCCAGGAAGATGAGGAACGCTACGGGCGGTGAGAGCAGAAATTCAAAACCTTTCATGGCTTAACCCTTCAGCTTCGCGAGTTGCCGGATGTCCAAGCTCTTGGTCTTCCGGTAGATATTGATGATCAGGGCCAGGGCGACGGCGACCAGGCTGACCTCGACGACGATG
Organism: uncultured Eubacteriales bacterium; assembly: GCA_964607985.1. Classification (GTDB taxonomy): domain Bacteria; phylum Acidobacteriota; class Aminicenantia; order Aminicenantales; family Saccharicenantaceae; genus JALHVH01. Next base: position 8,110 of record CAZSMW010000209.1, on the reverse strand, counting down.
TAGGTGATGACGAGGCTCTGGGCCGCCAGGACGTTCCTTTTGGCCAGGCCGGTGGCGACGAGGGCCAGGCTTACGGCCTTGCCGATGACCTCGATGCCGATGAAGAGCTTGATCAGGTTCCTCATGGTCAGCAGGCAGTAGATGCCCGTGAACAGGAGGACGGCCGTGAAGAACATGTACAGGAACCAGGTGCTATTCATCTTTGTTGTCCCCCTTGCGGAATAGGGCCAGGACAGCGAAGACGCCGGCGAAAATGACGGCGATCTGGCCGACGAGGTCCAGGGTGCGGGCGTTCCAGAGGACCTGGCCGAAGGTCGTCCCGGCCTCTTCAGGGCCCGGCAGCGCGGGGACCTTCTGGATGAGCTTTCTCATGATGAGCGCGTCGATGACGATGAAGACGACGAAAAAAGCCGGGAAGGCGAAGGAGGCGACCTTGGATTCGGCGGCATCCCCGCCCTTGGTCAGGGCAATCGTCAGCATGAAGAGGACGGTGATCAGACCGGCTACGACCGAGATCTCGAAGACGCCCGCATAGGGGGCGTTCATCCGGAAGAAGATGATGCCCAGAAGCAGGCTGGCGACGGCGAGTGAGATCGCGGCCCTCAGCAAGTCTTTGACGAGGATCGCCAGGACCGAAAAGAGAACCAAGCCGACGAGAAGCAGAATTTGAAGGACCATCGTTCACATTCCCCAAGAACCGAACGCTAACCGGACTCCCTGGGACAGAGCGTCCGCCGCCGGCCGGACCCAGGTTGTTATCGTTAGAGAAAAGAATATCCCGATGCCGACGCAGAGGAGGGCCAGGATGACGTTGGAGGCCAGCATCCAGAAGGGCGCCTCCTTGACGTCCTTCCAGCGCTCGTCGAGCTTGCCGAAGAAGGCCTTGCGCTGGATGAGAAGGTAATACCAGAGGGTGAGGACACTGGCCAAGACCGCGACAACGGCGAAACCCACGTGTCCCGCTTGGACGAGGGCGATGATGATGATGAGCTTGCTCCAGAAGCCGTTGAGCGGAGGGACTCCCGCGATGGAGAGAGAGCCGACAAGGTTGGCAGCAGCGGTCACGGGCATCCGCTTGGCGAGACCGCCCATCTCGTCCAGGTTCCTCGTCCCCGTGGCTTGCTGGATGGAGCCGGAATTCAAGAACAGGAGGCTCTTGGCCAGGGCGTGGTTGATGAGGTGGAACAGTCCGCCGGCGATCCCGAGGGGGGTCCCCAGCCCAAGACCGAGGACAATGTAGCCGACCTGGCTGATCGAGGAGTAGGCCAGCATCCGCTTGATGTCCTTCTGGCCGAGCGCCAGGAAGGCGGCCGCGACCATGGACAGCGTCGCCAGATACATGAGGACCGTGGAGAACCCCGGGGTCAGGCCGAATACGTTGAAGAAGATCCGGGTGAGGGCGTAAACACCCGAGACCTTGATCAGGAGGCCGGACAGCATGGCCGATATGGGCGCCGGGGCCGACGGGTGGGCGTCGGGAAGCCAGGCGTGGAAGGGCATGAGGGCCGCCTTTAGGCCGAAGCCCATGATGAACAAGGCTGCGCAGAAGCCGACCACGTATTTCGTGTCCAGGTCCTGAAGCCCGCGGGCCACGGCCGGAAAGCTCAGGCTTCCCGTGACGCCGAAGATGACGGCGATCGCGATGAGGATGAAGGCCGAGGCGACGACCGAAAGCATGAGGTACTTGAAAGCCGCTTCGAGCTCGTCGTGCTCGAGACCGTAGGCGACCAGGGCATAGGAGGCCACCGCCGCCACTTCGAGGAAGATGTAGACATTGAACAGGTCGGTCGAGAGGACCAGGCCGTTCATCCCGGCGACCATGATCAGGAAGAGGGCCCAGTAGTTGGCCTTGGACCCATAATGTTCCATGTAGTCGATCGAAAAGATGCCGACGCAAAATCCGACGAGGGACACCACGAAGAGCATGAGCAGGCTGAAGCCGTCGAGGGCCAGACGGAGGTTGACCGGCTCCCCAAGCCAGGAGAACTGTTGGACGAACGGACCGGTCGCCGCCAGTTGTTTTCCCAGGAGGACCGATTCGACGAGAAGGAAGAGCAGGACGGCGTTGGCCAGCGCGTCCGGCAGGACCCTTTTTGACAGCTTACCCAGAAGCGGCAGGACTCCGGCGACCACGAGCGGTAAAGCTATGAAGAGAAAAATCAACGGGCCTCTCCTCTATTTCAAAAGTAATGTGATGATCGAAGCCGCGACGACGAGCCCTCCGATCGACCAGGCCAGGTAGTTGGCGTACCGGCCGTTGTGGGCCTTGCTCAGGATGCCGGTGAAGCGCCGCCCCGCCGATGTCACGATCTTTTCGAAGAAGAAATCGATGGGTCTGTCGAACGCCTTGAATAGGACGGAGGACAGGCTCATCAGGAACTTGACGCCCTGCTCGTAGAGGTCGAAGACGCGGGCTTCGGCCAGGTCGTAGGTCTGCCGGAGCCCGGGGAACTTGTGGACGGGCTCGGAAGCCAGGAACGGCTTCTTTCCGCCCTTCTTCCAACCGTAGGTGTGGAGACCGAAAGCGAAGAGCAGGCAGAAGATGGAGATCCCGGCCACCGGGTTGAGGACGCTCAGGGCGTGGGTTGTGAAGTCGAGGTGTTCTCCGACCTCGACGTGTCCCTCGAGGATGGGCTGGATGAAGCTCGTCAGGGGGAGCTTATTGAAGACTCCGAAGGCGATGCACAGGAGGGCCAGAACGAGGATGGGAATGACGATCGGAGCGGGGCTTTCCTTTACCCTGGCGACTTCCTTGGAGCGTTCGCCGAAGAACACGGAGTGGCCGGCCTTGAGGAAGGAGGCGAAGGTGAAGATGGCCCCGACCCAGGCGGCGATGGCGAAGATGACATAGCCGGATTCCAGGGCGCCGTGGAAGACCATTTCCTTGGAAATGAAGCCGTTCAGGGGCCAGACGCCCGAAATGGCCAGGGCGCAGACGGTGAAGCCCGCCGCCGTCAGGGGCATTTCCCGGGCCAGGCCGCCGAGCTTCTTGAGCTCGGTCGTGCCGGCGCGGTGCTCGACCGAGCCCGCGCTCAGGAAGAGGCCGCATTTGTATATGGCGTTGTTGACCATGTGGAAGATCCCTCCGGCGATGCCGATCGGGATGGCCGTCCCGACGCCCAGGATCATGTAGCCGACCTGGCTGACCGCGTGGTAGGAGAGCAGGCGCTTGAGGTCCTTCTGGACGAGGGCCATCATGACCGCCAGGACGATCGTCGCCGCCCCGATGATCATGAGGAGGAGGGACAGGCCGCTCCCCTTTTCGAGCTTGAAGAGATCGAGTGTAATCCGGGTCAAAAGGTAGATGCCCAGGAGCTTCTCAAAGGCGGCCGGCAGGAAGGCCATGAAGGTGACCGGGGCGTCGACACCGGCGTCCGGGATCCAAGTGTGGAATGGCATGGCCCCGGCCTTGCCGATGGCGCCGATCATCATCATGATGAAGGCGAGGACGGCGATCCCCTCGGGCCTGATCGAGACGGCCGACATCTTCAGGGTGCCGGAGATGGACCAGATGATGCCGATCCCTAGGATCATGCAGAAGTCGCAGAAGCCGCTGATGATGAAGGCCTTGACGGCGGTCCGGTTGGAGGTCCCCTTGCCGCCGATAGTGATCAGGCCGTACATCATGACCAGAAGGCCTTCCCAGAAGAAGACCAGGGGCACGAAGTTGTCGGCCAGGACGGCGCCGTTGGCCATGGCCGCGGCCAGGAAGACGTAGGCGTAATACTCCCGGACGCGCGGGTCGTCCTTCATCTTCACCGTCGAAAAGAGGACGATGAGGAAGAGGATGCCGGCGAGGGCGAGCAGGATGAAGCTCGAGAAGTGATAGAGCCTCAGGTCGAAGTCGATGCCCATGCCGAGCCAGGGAACGCTCAGCTCCAGGTTCTTCACGGAGAAGAAGACGAACCCGTAGGCGACGAGGACGGCCGCGCCGGCGGTTGCCAGGACCTCGCGGATGAGCTTGATGCGCGAAGGGAGGGCCAGGAAGACTGCCGCCAGCAGGGCCGGCAGGAGAATGGGCAGATAAAGCATGTTGGGTGTCATCTGAGCCACCAGCTGATGTTGGATGTCGCGACGTTGATGAGCTTCATGGGATAGGAGACCAGGATCCCGGCCGCGAAGGACAGGAAGGCCAGGAGCGCCACGACGGCGACCATGGACCTCGTCCTCTCGGGCGCCGGATCTTTGAGGTCGCCCAAGAAGACCTGGCTGAAGACCCTCAAGAGGTAGAACATGGTCAGGACGGCGGTGAACAGGGCCGTGGCCGCGAGCCAGGTCTGCCCGGCGTTGAGCGTCCCCATGATGACCAGGAACTTGGAGAAGAAACCGCCGAAGGGCGGGATGCCGATGACGGAAAAGGCGCAGACAAGGAACGAAACGGCCGTCACGGGCATGGTCTTTATCAGGCCGCCCATCTCCCGGATGACACTCTTGTGCGTGGCGTGGATGACGATGCCGGCGCAGAGGAAGAGCCCGGCCTTGGCCAGCCCGTGCATCAGGATAAAGAGGAGCGAGCCCGAGATGCCGGCGGGGTTGGCCATGCTGAAGCCGAGGAAGATGTAGCCGATCTGGCTGACCGTGGAGTAGGCCAGGATCCGCTTGAAGTCGTTCTCGACGGTCGCCGCCCCGGCCGCGATCAGGCTGGAGACGACGACGACGACGGGGATGATCTGTTGCCAGACGTCCGGGATTTGGAAGGCGTAGAGGAAGAGCCGGGCGAAGGCGTAGACGCCGATCTTGACGAGGACGGCGGCGTGGAGCAGGGCCGTGACGGTGGTCGGCGCGACGCCGGCATCGGGAAGCCAGGTGTGGAGCGGGAACGTGGCCGACTTGGAGAACATGCCGAAGAGGATGAGGAGAACCGCGCTCCCGGGGATGAGCGTCCCGCGCATCGCCGTGAGGTCGAAGGACCCCGTCTGATTGTAGATCAGGATGAAACCCAGGAGCATGACCACCGCGCCGAAGAAGGTGACGAGAAAGGCCTTGTCGGCCTTGCGGACGTGCTCTTTGACCCGGGAGAAGCCGATGAGCCGCGAGCAGCAGATGGCGATAATCTCCCAGAAGAGGTACATGAAGATCATGTTGCCCGAATACACCAGCCCCATCATGGACCCGATGAAGAGCACGACCATCAGGTAGTACTCGTTCTGGTTCTCCTCGCGGCGGATGTAGCCCAGGGAATAAACGATGATGAGGAAGCCGATGAACGAGGACACGATGGACATGAAGATCGACAGGGGGTCGATGATAAGGATGAAGTCCAGTCCCAGGACAAAGTTCCGCCTGAAGATGATCTCGCCCCCGCCCACAGCGAACGGGATGAGGGTCATGGGAAGCACAAACGTGACCGCCCCAAGCAGGACGGACCACAAGGAGCGGAAGGTCTTGGAGACCAGGCTCGCCAAGGGTATCGTCAGTGAACCCAGGATCGGGACAAGAACCGTTAAGAGGGTGATGGTCTCGATTTTCATGAGACAGGTAATATATTGGCCCATTTCAGAAAAGTCAAGGATTTCTCACAGCTTGTCCTCAGGCGTTTCTCATCATTTTCACAGGGATTTTAGTTGATTTTTCCTCAATATTATAGGATATATGGTCTATCTTCTAAAACAAAGGAAAGCGATATGACCCTGGAAATTCGCGAAGTCAAGGACAAGAAAGACCTTCGGACATTCATCTACCTTCCTGAAAAGGTCCATGCGGACCATCCGAAGTGGGTGCCTCCGATCTACGTGGACGACTGGAATTATTTTAATAAGGACAAGAACAAGGCATTCGGGTATTGCGACACGTTGCTTCTCGTCGCCTTCCGGGGGGCGGAATGCGTCGGCCGGGTCATGGGGATCGTCAACGCCCGGTACAACAAGCACCGGAACGAGCAGACGGCCAGGTTCGGTTTCCTCGAAACTCGGGAGGACCCGGAGGCCGTCCATGCCCTTCTCGGCCGGATCGAGGAGTGGGCGCGGGCCAAGGGCATGACGCGCATCGTCGGCCCCTACGGCTTTTCGGACCAGGACCCCGAGGGCTTCATGATCGAGGGCTTCGAGCACGGGGTGACCATCGCCAGCTATTACAATTTTGAATGGATGCCGAAGCTCGTGGAGGCTGAGGGTTACGTCAAGGACATCGACTACTTTGTCTATAAGATCGACATCCCCAAGGAGATCCCCGAATTCTACACGAGGATCTACGAACGGGCCCAAAAAAAGGGAAACTTCGAGGTCGTCGATTTCTTAAGCAAGAAGCAGCTCAAGCCCTGGATCCGGCCCATCTTTTCCCTGATGAACGAATGCTACATGCAGAACAACATCTACGGCTACGCGCCCCTTGACGAGAAGGAGATGGACGACCTGGCCAAGAAGTATATGCCCGTCGTCGATCCCCGCTTCATCAAGATCGTCCGCAAGGACGGGGAGGCCGTGGCTTTCGTCATCGGCATGCCGGACATGACCGCGGGCATCCGCAAGGCCCGAGGACGCCTCTTTCCCTTCGGGATCCTGCACATCCTCAGGGCGGCCAAGAAGACCAAACAGCTTGACCTCATGCTCGGCGCGGTCAAGGACAAGTACCGCGGCATGGGTCTGGACGCGATGATGGGGGTCAAGATGCTCGGATCCGCCATGAAGGCCGGTTACGAGTACATGGACACCCACCACGAGATGGAGACCAACCTCAAGGTCCGGGCCGAGATGGAGCGCGCGGGCGGCAAGATCTACAAGAAATACCGCGTCTTCCAGAAGGCCTTGTAAGGACGCCGGGTCGCCGTCGAAGGACTCGAGGACATCCCGGAGGCAGGCAGCGTGGCGATGAAGGCCGCCCCTCACCCCCCGACCCCCCGGAACCAGTCCCGGCGGTTCCCCCCGCCGTGAACGGCGGGGCCCCCCTCCGCTACGGGGGGCTTCAGGGCGGCCTTCATCGCCGGGTCCTCCGGGATATCCCCTCCGTCCTTCGTGCTGCGGTCCTTCCCGCCGCCCGCCCGAGGTCTGGAAACCGCGAAACGGCATGGAGCGGGCAGTTGCCGGAATGACCTGGTTTATTAATTCAACATGGGACTTGACTTATTTATAATAAATGATATACTTCAAGATATGCTAATTAAGAATTCCTTGAGGTGATGACGATGTTTCAACGAACGATAGCTCAACATATGCGCGATGGCCTGGGAAAGCCGGGCACCGCCCTGATTCTTTATGGCCCCCGGCAGGCCGGCAAGACCACGATGATGAAACAGCTCCTGCAGGGAATCCCGGATGCCGTCGTCTTTATCGGCGATGACCTCTACACGCAGTCGCTCCTTGCCCGGCACGAGCTGGAACACCTGAAGCGGATCGTGGGGAGCGCCACGACCATCTTCATCGATGAAGCCCAGCGGATCGAGAATATCGGCCTGATCCTCAAACTGCTGGTGGATCACCTGCCGGTGACGGTCATCGCCTCGGGCTCGGCCTCGTTTGAGCTGGCCGACCGGTTGAGCGAGCCGCTGACCGGCCGGGCCCGCACCTTTCATCTGCACCCCCTCTCCTGGGAGGAGGCGGCTGCGAAATACCGGATGACAGCCCCGGAAACGGCCCTGGAAGAAATGCTCCGCTTCGGCATGTATCCCCGAGTGCATACTCTGGAGAGCAACCAGGAAAAAGAAGAATATCTTTACGGCTATCTCAACTCATATCTGTTCCGGGATCTGCTGGAATTCGAACAGATCAAGAAGCCCAAGAAAGTGGTCGACCTGCTGGTCCTGCTGGCTCATCAGATCGGCAAAGAGGCGGCCGTATCCGAATTGTCGAACGCTCTGGGTCTCAGCCAAAAAACGGTGGGAAATTACCTGGACATTCTGGAAAAGATGTTCGTCCTCGTCAACATCCGCGGATTCAGCCGCAATCTGCGCAAGGAGGTCACCAAGACCTCCCGCTATTATTTTGTCGACGTGGGACTGCGGAACGCACTCATCCGTTCCTTTGTCCCGCTCTCCGTGCGTAATGACGCGGGCGAGCTTTTCGAAAACTGGTTCGTCATGGAGCGGATCAAGCGGGCCGGGAACCGGCGCCGCTCGACGGGCTTCTACTTCTGGCGGACGTATGATCAGCACGAAATCGACCTCGTGGAGGATCTG